>CABIKM010000010.1 GCA_902196205.1 Candidatus Methylomirabilis lanthanidiphila
CCATTCGTGCAGGTCGGAACTTACCCGACAAGGAATTTCGCTACCTTAGGACCGTTATAGTTACGGCCGCCGTTTACCGGGGCTTCGATTCAGAGCTTCTCCACCTTGCGGCAGATGACCCCTCCTGTTAACCGTCCGGCACCGGGCAGGTGTCAGTCCGTATACATCGCCTTTCGGCTTAGCACGGACCTGTGTTTTTATTAAACAGTCGCTTGGCCCAATTCACTGCGACCTCCCAGCGCTCTGCAGGGTGAACCCGCTCACGCTGGTATGGTACCCCTTTTCCCGAAGTTACGGGGCTATTTTGCCGAGTTCCTTAGCGAGTGTTCTCTCGAGCGCCTTGGGATACTCTCCCTGTCTACCTGAGTCGGTTTGCGGTACGGTTACCGAACGACTCGCTAGAGGCTTTTCTTGGCAGCGTGGGCTGAGCCAGTTTGTGGCCTTACGGCCTCCCCATCGCCTCTCGGGGTTAACGTCTCGACGGATTTGCCTATCGAAACCCCCTACCAGCTTAGAGCCCGACGTCCAACACGGGCATGGCCTACCCTTCTGCGTCCCCCCATTGCGTCTTTGTCGTCGCCCGGTAGTACAGGAATATTAACCTGTTGCCCTTCGCTTACGCCCTTAGGCCTCAGCTTAGGAACCGACTAACCCTGGGCGGATTAACCTTCCCCAGGAAACCTTAGATTTACGGCGACTAGGTTTTTCACCTAGTTTATCGTTACTTAGGCCGGCATAATCGCTTCTGCACTCTCCACCGGTCGTCACCGTCCAGCTTCACTGACTGCAGAATGCTCCCCTACCGATCCCACTTACCGAAGTAAGCAAGATCCCACAGCGTCGGTAGCAGGCTTGAGCCCCGTTACATTATCGGCGCCAGAACACTTGACCAGTGAGCTGTTACGCACTCTTTAAAGGATGGCTGCCTCTAAGCCAACCTCCTGGTTGTCTAAGTAATCTGACATCCTTTCCCACTTAGCCTGCATTCCAGGACCTTAGCTGGTGGTCTGGGCTGTTTCCCTCTCGACCATGGAGCTTAGCCCCCACAGTCTGACTCCCGCAATTCCAGTTGACGGCATTCGGAGTTTGGTTGAGTTTGGTACCCTTGTGAGAGCCCTAGCTCATCCAGTGCTCTACCTCCGCCACTTACGTTGCGAGGCTAGCCCTAAAGCTATTTCGGGGAGAACCAGCTATTTCCAGGTTTGATTGGCCTTTCACTCCTACCCCCAGCTCATCCCACACGTTTTCAACCGTGATGAGTTCGAGCTTCCATGCCGTGTTACCGGCACTTCACTCTGGCCAGGGGTAGCTCACCTGGCTTCGGGTCTACTGCACGCAACTCAATCGCCCTGTTCGGACTCGCTTTCGCTACGGCTCCGCCTCGCGGCTTAACCTTGCTGCGTACAAGTAACTCGCCGGCTCATTAAGCAAAAGGCACGCCGTCAGGCATTCTCGCCTTGCGGCGAGCATAGCCCTTCGACTGCTTGTAAGTGTACGGTTTCAGGTACTATTTCACTCCCCTCACAGGGGTGCTTTTCACCTTTCCCTCACGGTACTGGTTCACTATCGGTCATCAGCGAGTGTTTAGCCTTGGAGGGCGGTCCCCCCGAATTCCCACAGGATTTCACGTGTCCTGTGGTACTTGGGTATCCTGCTCAAAGAGTCTCATACTTTTACTCTACAGGGCTATCACCTTCTATGGCCGACCTTTCCAGATCGTTCAATTAAGCATGAGATTTGTAACTCTTCGACCCCGCCGTATCGGGATCAGGCAGAACCCCTCGACCCCAATGGCGCAACGCACACGGGCTATCACACGCCATCGGTTTGGGCTGATCCCCTTTCGCTCGCCGCTACTCAGGGAATCGCGGTTGCTTTCTTTTCCTCGAGGTACTGAGATGTTTCAGTTCCCCCGGTTAGCTTCGTCTGGGCTATGTATTCACCCAGCGATGATCCGACATAACTCGGATCGGGTTTCCCCATTCGGGCATCCTCGGATTAGCGTCTGTGTGCGACTACCCGAGGCTTATCGCAGCTTACCACGCCCTTCATCGCCTGCTGATGCCAAGGCATCCACCGTACACTCTTAGTAGCTTGACCCCAATTTTACTTATTATCGAGGTCTGTATGAAATCTATTAGTGGAGACCCGGATCGCTTATTCAATTGTCAAAGAGCTATACGAGCGTCGCTCGTAAAAGCTAGATTCTGCCGTATTTCCGATTCCGCGTGAGGGCGAAGCCCACTCTTCTTCTGGTGGAGATGAGCGGGATCGAACCGCTGACCCCCTGCTTGCAAAGCAGGTGCTCTCCCGTCTGAGCTACATCCCCCATGCACACTGCGGATGAAGGTTTCCTATTATGAAGATTCTGCGGCATCCGGAATGAGATGGTGGGCCTTCCTGGGATCGAACCAGGGACCTCACGCTTATCAAGCGTGCGCTCTGACCAGCTGAGCTAAAGGCCCCCTTTTCGACGAACCTGCGGTTTCACGGTACAGCGCGTGACGACGATCAGCTCACGAGCTTATCTTCGTAAGGCACTGCTTGGCAGATAGAGTTGATATCATTGCTACTGACTTGGGGTAAATTGACCTGGGAGTTTTTAATTTCTCCTTAGAAAGGAGGTGATCCAGCCGCACGTTCCCGTACGGCTACCTTGTTACGACTTCACCCCAATCACTGACCATACCTTCGGCGCCTGCCTCCCTTGCGGGTTAGCTCAGCGACTTCGAGTACAGACAGCTTTCGTGGTGTGACGGGCGGTGTGTACAAGGCCCGGGAACGTATTCACCGCGCCGTGCTGATGCGCGATTACTAGCGATTCCTCCTTCATGCAGTCGAGTTGCAGACTGCAATCTGAACTTAGACCAGCTTTTTGGGATTAGCTCCACTTCGCAGTCTCGCGTCCCTTTGTACTGGCCATTGTAGCACGTGTGTAGCCCAGGGCGTAAGGGGCATGATGACTTGACGTCATCCCCGCCTTCCTCCAGCTTGACGCTGGCAGTTCCCCTCGAGTGCTCGGCATAACCCGGTCGCAACTAGGGGTGAGGGTTGCGCTCGTTGCGGGACTTAACCCAACATCTCACGACACGAGCTGACGACAGCCATGCACCACCTGTCTCCACGCTCCCTTGCGGGCACCCCGCCCTTTCAGGCAGGTTCGTGGGATGTCAAGCCCTGGTAAGGTTCTTCGCGTTGCGTCGAATTAAACCACATGCTCCACCGCTTGTGCGGGCCCCCGTCAATTCCTTTGAGTTTTAGCCTTGCGGCCGTACTCCCCAGGCGGGGCACTTAATGCGTTAGCTTCGGCGCGGAAGGGGTCAATACCTCCCACACCTAGTGCCCATCGTTTACGGCTAGGACTACCGGGGTATCTAATCCCGTTCGCTCCCCTAGCTTTCGCGCCTCAGCGTCAGTACTAGTCCGGAAAGCCGCCTTCGCCACCGGTGTTCCTCCCAATATCTACGCATTTCACCGCTACACTGGGAATTCCGCTTTCCTCTCCTAGACTCGAGCCAGACAGTATCGGATGCGGGACCTCGGTTGAGCCGAGGGATTTCACAACCGACTTACCTGGCCGCCTACGCGCGCTTTACGCCCAGTAAATCCGAACAACGCTCGCCCCCTACGTCTTACCGCGGCTGCTGGCACGTAGTTAGCCGGGGCTTCCTTCGGTGGTACCGTCACACCTGGCGGTTATTTGCCGCCAAGTCATTCGTTCCACCCGACAGGGCTTTACAACCCGAAGGCCTTCATCACCCACGCGGCGTCGCTGCGTCAGGCTTTCGCCCATTGCGCAATATTCCCCACTGCTGCCTCCCGTAGGAGTCTGGACCGTGTCTCAGTTCCAGTGTGGCCGGTCGCCCTCTCAGGCCGGCTACCGATCGTCGCCTTGGTAGGCCATTACCCCACCAACTAGCTAATCGGACGCAGGCTCCTCCTTTGGCGGAAGCTGCTTACGCTCGCCCCCTTTGGTTCCCATGAGATCCTCACAGGAACATTACCCGGTATTAGCCCACCTTTCAGCAGGTTATCCCGGTCCGAAGGATAGATTACCTACGCGTTACTCACCCGTTTGCCGCTTTACTCATCCCGTTGCCGGGACTTTCACGCTCGACTTGCATGTGTTAGGCACGCCGCCAGCGTTCGTTCTGAGCCAGGATCAAACTCTCCAAATTGGAACATACGAGGTACTGGCTTCGAAACAGGCTCGCGTTACCACTCGCCTGTTCTCGCCGACTTCATTCGCCCTCAAGTCAGTAGCAACGATATTCTATTATCAAAGAGCAGTCATTAAAACCCGGCAGGGTTGCCGAGCATCACATCTCTATTCAATATAGAGCATCGCGTCCAAAGCGTCAATGCCAAACATCGAACAGAAGCCGTACAATACAGTAACGACGTGATGGCTGTCAAGTGTTTTTTTGGGGTTGGCCGCCCTTTTTCACTCTGCGGAAAAATCGCTTGCCCACCTTCAGTAAGTGCTCGCGATCCATCCGTACCTTCACATGTTCATCCCGTACGACCTCTCCGTCGAGACTGACCCCACTTTGGCGGATAAGCCTTCTGGCTTCCGAGAGGCTCTTGGCCCCATCCGATGCTTTCATCAACCAGACGATATCAACAGCCTCCGTCTCTTCTTCCACCAGGAATACACCGACCTCGTCCGGCAGTCTTTTCTCCCGGAAAATCCGATCGAACTCAGTCGCCGCTTCTTCGGCGGCCTGCTCGCCGTGGTAGAGCGCCACCAGCTTCCCGGCCAACTCGGCTTTCGCTGCTCTGGGATGAAGCGTGCCAAGTTTTAACCCCTCATTCATCGCCTCTACCGCCTCCGGCGACATCTCGGCTACCAGTTCGGCATATTTCACAATCAGCCCATCCGGGATCGACATCGCCTTCCCATACACCTCCCTGGCCGGCTCATCAATCCCGATATAGTTGCCGAGGCTCTTACTCATCTTTTGCACCCCATCGGTGCCTTCAAGCAGGGGCGTGATGAGCGCCACCTGCGGCTCCTGCGCATACGCTCGCTGCAGCTCCCGTCCCACCAGCAGGTTAAACTTCTGATCGGTGCCGCCCAGTTCGACATCGGCCCTGAGTACGACGGAATCGTACCCTTGAGCCAGCGGGTAGAGGAACTCATGAACACCGATAGGCCGCCCCTCCCGGTATCGCTTTTCAAAATCGTCCCGCTCCAACAGCCGGGCCACCGTGTACTGTGCCGAAAGACGGATCACGTTCGCAAAGTCCATTCGACTCAGCCACTCACTGTTGAAGCGGATTTCGGTTCGGTCTTCATCGAGGATTCGGAATATCTGCCGCTTATACGTCTCCGCGTTCGCCCGAACCTCGTCGACGGTCAACGGCTTGCGAGTCTCTGATCGGCCCGTCGGATCGCCGATCATGCCAGTGAAATCGCCGATGAGGAATATCACCTGGTGGCCAAGATCCTGGAACTGGCGCAGCTTCCTCAGCACAACCGTGTGACCGAGGTGCAGATCCGGCGCCGAAGGGTCAGCGCCTAGCTTGATCCGGAGCGGGATGCTGGTCCGCAGTGAGCGCTCGAGTTTCTCGAGCAGCTCAGTCTCGGAAATAATCTCCACCACGCCACGCCGGAGGGCGCGAAGTTGCTCGTACGCTTGTGCTTTCAGGTCGTCCATTTGTAATGTCTCCGCCACGTTGGTGTCTGCCTTTCTAGCATACTGGCGGCCGTATCGCAACTCCAAACCCGCCCTCCTCGCGTCCCGATATTGGGATGCGTCATTACTTCGAAGTCCCTCCTCACCCGCGCCCTCTCCTCCAAAGGAGGCGAGGGGCACCAAAATAAAGACCTCCTCGCCCCCTACGCGGGGGAGAGGATACAGGTGAGGGGGTGCGCTTGGATTACCGCGTACCCTTCCGGTGCTCGCAATGACAGATGAATATCTGTTATAGTGGTGTGTATGATGGTCGGCACGCTGAGCAATGCAGCAATCACCCCACTAAACACCCATCACCTAGAGCCATAGTCGATGCGGCGACGATCCCGAGCTGCTGTTGCTGTCATCTGGTCCCTCCTGTTACTGATGGCCATCACCTCAGGCATCATCGGAGGCCTGTTTATCACCTACCTCCGGGACCTCCCGACGCTTGAGGCGCTTGAAGAGTACCAGCCCAGTCTCGTGACCACGCTTTATTCAGATCACGATGAACCGTTTGCGACCCTCTTCGAGCAGAAACGGTTCTGGACCCCACTGGAGAAGATCCCCCGCGATCTGATCAATGGACTGATCGCGGTCGAGGATGCCCAGTTTTACCAGCATCGCGGAATCAATTTCCGGGGTATTGCCAGAGCGTTGTTGGTTAATCTTCGGGCGCTGCGACCCGCTGAGGGGGGGAGTTCCATCACCCAACAGTTGGCAAAGTTGCTGCTGCTGACCCCGGAGAAACATCTGTCCAGGAAGATCAAGGAGGCCATCCTGGCACTCGAAATCGAAAAACGGTACTCCAAAGAGAAGATCCTGGAGCTCTACCTCAATCAGGTCTATTTTGGTCATGGCGCCTATGGGGTAGAGTCCGCCGCCCATACCTACTTTAAGAAGCCGGTGGATCAGCTTAACCTCGCCGAGGCTGCAACCCTCGCAGGGCTGCCGAGGGCTCCAAACTACTACTCCCCCATCACCGATAAGGAGCGGGCGATCGGCCGCCGGAACCATGTCCTGGCCAGGATGGTCGACCAGGGGTTCATCACCAAACAACAGTCCGCTTCCTCGTCGACCGCCACCTTCAATGAGTTTTCGTTTGAGAAAAGTCGCAACCTTGGCCCCTACTTCGTTGAGTACATCCGGCAACAACTGGAGGAGAGATACGGTACATACGCCGTCTACCATGGCGGTCTAAAGGTCTACACCACGCTCAACATTGCCGCACAGCGCGCCGCAGAGACGGCCCTGTTCGAAGGACTCCGGGAGATCGACAAGGCGAGAGGCTTTCGCGCGCCTCGCATCCGATCCTCACCAGCAACGATCGGCGGCACAGCCCCCCTTTCGTACCTGATCCCGAAAGCAGGCGAGACGCTCAACGCCACCGTCACAAAGGTTCTGCCACAGTCGATGACGGTTCAGGTCGGCGGGTATCAGGGCGACATTGCGCTGGACAAGGTGCCCTGGCTGGATACCACTAAACCGCGCCAGCAGCTTCAGACCGGGATGGAGGTGAAGGTTCAGGTCTTGGGCGTCAACAAGCGAACCAAGAGGCTCGATCTGAGCCTCGAACAGGATCCGGAGATTGAGGGCGCCTTCCTGGCTATTGATCCGAGGGACGGCGGCATCACGGCAATGATAGGCGGCTACGACTTCGAGCGATCGAAATTCAACCGTGCGCTCCAGGCCAGGCGACAACCCGGTTCAGCCTTTAAACCGTTCATCTACGCGGCAGCATTTGATCGCGGCCTGACCCCGTCCACGATCATCAATGATGCGCCCGTCAGCTACCCGATCCTTGTAGACGGCAAACGAACCGGGTGGAGCCCGGACAACTATGACCGGAAGTTTCGCGGCCCGACCACATTGCGATACGGACTCGAACACTCGGTTAACGTGGTCGCGGTCAAGCTGATCGAGCGGATCGGAGTCGATCCGGTCATCGAGTTGGCGAGCAGCCTCGGGATCGAGAGTGCGCTGCGAAGGGAATACGCCCTGGCCCTCGGCGTGTCGGAGGTGACATTATCGGAGATGGTCTCGGCCTTCGGTGTCTTCGCGCATTCCGGGATCCAGTTTCTGCCGTACGGCATCAGGAAGGTGGTAGACAATAAGGAGGCGCTCCTGGAAGAGTACACCCCTGTGGGCCGGCAGGTGATGAAGGCGGAGACAGCGTTCGTCTTGACCAACGTCTTACAGGGGGTTGTCGAGCGGGGGACCGGATCACGAGCGCGCATGCTGGGCAGACCTATCGCGGGAAAGACGGGAACGACTCAGGCAGCCACCGATGCCTGGTTCATCGGGTATACGCCCACTCTTGTCGCAGGGGTCTGGCTTGGCTACGATACCAAGCGGTCACTGGGGCCGCACGAATCGGCCGCCACCCTCGCCGTTCCGATCTGGACTCGCTTTATGCAACGCGCCCTCAAGGATAGTCCACCGGAAGAGTTCCCTATACCGGACAACGTAGCACCGGTGTTGGTCAACTACCCCTCGGGCCGTCCCACTACCCCCGACGACAAAGATGCCATCAAGGAATTTTTCTTCAGGTGAACGGTGTCGCTGCCTAACTTGGCCAGCCGATGTACTGCCCGTCCTCCCACAGCTCAACCATCCTGCTCACGATGGTCAGTCGGTCTTCAAACCGCTCACTTTGTGAAAGGGTGTGGTCCGATGGCCAGTGATCTTGAAGAGGGGGACGGGAACACTCACCGAGGCTGAAGTAGCTCTCGCGCAGCCTCCCCAGGGCTTCATGATTACAACGGAGCAGGTTGGAGGTAGGAACGATCAGCGGCTTCGGATTGTCGAACAGATGGCCCCAATGAAGGCAGTCACGCAGGTTGATCCCGGTGAGACGACAGGCCACCCGCGCAAACTCCATGAACCACTCGGTCGTACGGGAGCACACCAGGCAGCCCTGACAGTCGTCGTGGACAACAACCGGGACATAGGCCTCTGCCATTGGTCCATCCGTCAGGATCCACTGCACGCCCTGATAATGGTGAAAGCGCAGCTTCGGTAAGGTTGTGTCGCGTCGACCCCGGAACGGCTCGCGTCGACTCGCGCGACTCGGCGCAATCGACCGGGGCTCGCGCACCACAACCGACAACGAGGTCGGCGATACTATTGTTATTCGCTCAGTTCCATTCCCCAATTTGTTCACCACACTGCCGAGCATGTTCTCCACAACGGCGCCGCAGTACTCTGGCCGCTCAGACCCGCATTATCCTTATCGCCAGCGGCCCATGTTGTCAACAATTTCTTGTGCGTCGACTGGAACGTCCCCTCACCACACCCCCTCTCCCAAAAAGAGGGCGAGGGGCTAATAATGAAGGATCCTCTCCGTACCCGGAGGGCACCTCTGGGAAAGGATTTCAGGCGTCGCGTCAACTCCACGGATACAGGATCGTCCGAAGGGTGGTGCGCTCCTGCACCATCTCGAGCGCCCTTGGCAGCTCCTTAAGGGGGAGGCGGGCAGTGATGAGGCGGCTCACCGGCACATCGCGGCAAATGATGGCTTGGACGGCGCCGGCAAAATCGGCCGGCGTATGGTGGTAGATCGGGATGATCCGGATCTCTTCGTAGTGTAATCGATGCAGGTCGAGGGACAATACTGTCCCCTCGGCCACTCCTCCGAAGGGGACCAGCGTCCCGCCGCGGCCGACCAGCTCAAACGCCTCCCGATGCGCCTGCAAGCTGCCCACCGCCTCAATCACGACATCGGCGCCTTCGACGCCAAAGGCTGCTCGTATGCCTGCCTGCTCCAGCCCTCCGGCACTGTTCAACGCCACATCCGCGCCGAAGCTCTTTGCGAGATCCAGACGGTCGTCGTGATGGTCCACACTGAGCAGACGAATCGACCGCCCGTAACGGTGACGCAGGATAGCGGTAAACATCAGGCCGATCGGTCCGGCCCCCACGATGACGATACGATCGCCGTCGGCGATCGGCACGCGTCGAACCGCGTGCATGACGCAGGCAAGCGGCTCGGCCAAGGCCGCCTCCTCAAAGGGGACCTGTGTGGGCAACTCATACAGGTTGACCTCCGCGATCCGTCCGGGAATACGAATGTAGGGTGCAAAGGCGCCGTTGTTGTACAGCAGTCGCTCACACATCCCCTGCCGAGCACGCCGACAGGCGCGACAGCGGGCCGCCGGATTAGGGTCGGCACAGGGGGCCGAGTTAGCCGCGACCACCCGCATCCCCGGCTGCCATCGACCATCCGCCTGCTCTCCGCGCGCCACCACGACCCCGGCCCACTCGTGTCCGAACAGTCCGGGGATCTGTATCATCGGGTGCGATCCGCGCAGGTAGACCTTCCGATCGGTAAAATCGATCGAGGCAGCCTCGACCCGGGCCAGGATATCTTTCGGACCGATCTGAGGAATCGGCACCTCCTCCAACTGCACATCTTCCGGGCCGTGTAGCACCGCCGCCATCATGGTCCGATTCAGGGTCTCCACAGGGCTCATGTCGTCCCTGCTCCCTTCGCGTAAAACAGGACCTTCGTGGCCTGCCCTTCTCGCTGCATACGCGCACCTTCAGCGAATCGGCTCAGGTCCAAGCGGTGGCTGATCAGGGGGGCAGTCCGGATCTGTCCGGACGTCAGGAGTTGAAGCGCCTCTTCCAGCTCCACCGGCGTAGCCGAATAGGTTGCCGTCAGCGACAGTTCCCGTCGATAGAAGAGACTCAGATCGATCGGCATCCGTCCGACATCACCCGCATCGGCAAACAGGTTGATCGTCCCACCGGCGCGCAGGATGCCGAGCACCGCCTGTACCATCGACGCGCTGACTGCGGTGAGGATCGCCCCGTCGATCCCGTCGTCTTCCGTCACCGAGCGAAGCGCCAGATGCGGATCCGATTCGGCCACATTCACGATCGCCTCGATGCCGAGCGTTCGAGCCAACTCAAGGCGCTCCTGACGAATATCTACGCAGATCGGCCTTGCGCCGGATGCCGCAACAGCCTGCGCAACCAGCAACCCCATGGACCCGGCGCCGACCACCACAATCTGATCGCCGGCCTGGACATCGGACCGCTTAACCGCCCGCAAGGCGCAGGCTAACGGCTCCATAAAGATGCCGACGTCGTCAGTCGCCCTTTCAGGAAGCATAAAGGCCGCCTGCGCCGTCTGCAAGGCTGGAATCCGGACGAACTCCGCAAAGCCGCCCGGATCGATGTTGGTCGCTTTAAATTGAGGGCACATCGAGTCGTTGCCGTGGCGACAGTAACGGCACCGGCCGCAGGGGACGTGGTGCGCAACGGCCAGACGATCACCGGGGGCAAACCGCCGCACCCCCTCGCCAACCGCCTTGACCACCCCCACCAACTCGTGGCCCAGCGGGACGGGCGGCTCCAGCGGCGTCTTGCTGAAGACCTTCGCCAGGTCGGACCCGCACAGGCCGCAGGCCCGCATCGCCAGCAGCAGCTCTCCCGGCCCAATGGTTGGGACCGGCATTTCGACGCACTCGACGATCCCGTATTCCAGTAGTTGGATCGCTTTCATGCCGTCACTGTGCCGCTCCGGCGCCGGCGCAGTCTTGGCAAGGACAGTTGGCCCGCAGCGATTCATAGGTATAGATGCCCGTATCGTGCCCGTCGCTCCAGGTAAAGTTCAACGCATACCATCCCACCGGGCGATAGTTGGTAATCTGCACCTCGCCGGGCTTGAGGACCGGACCGCTGAGCACCAGGAGATCCCGGGCGTTCAGTCTCTGGCTTCTGGAATCATTGCAGGAGGCACACGGGCAATCGCGTCGAAGGCCATCGAACGGGTACACACTTCGATGACTGTCGCGCCATGTAATGATCAGGCTCCGCTCCTGCCGGTCAACGATCACCTCGGCTGGATCAGACGATGGTATCGGTATCATTGCTCGTCCATTAGCAAGCGTTGAGCTGCCAGCAATCAGCGATCAGCAAGACCCGGAAACACGCCAGGTTATAGACAAACACCCTCGTCTTGGAAGCTGAACGCTGCCGCCTATCATTTCTGATCTCTATCCAGACCGCCGGGAAACCCGCGCTGTTGTCGAACGACTCGACCCCGAGAGATCGCCCGAAGGAGCAATTGCCCTGTGTCGGTCCCCTGTTCGAGGTGAGGAATCAGGTCGCCATAGTGGACAACCAGCTCCCCTACCCGGGCAAAGATCTGGTTCTGGTCGATCTTATACCGTTCGAACCACCGCTTTACCTCAGCGATGGCCTCCTCTCTCGTCAACAACGGGGGCTCACCCTCTTCGGCATCCGGTGGACTGAGCTCCCAGTCCTGGCGCTTTGGCTCCTCTGCCATGAAGATCACCTATTCTTCCTATTACAGGCTCTACGACCCCTCTGCCGAGGTGTCACGCCCTATACCTTACGATTGCGCGATCCTATTTGTGCCCGATGCAGCCGGCATAGTCCCTGGAGGCCGGCCGGCGTCGCACGAGCGGCGACAGGCATCGACTGTGTTTCGTAAGAGCATGGCGACCGTCATCGGGCCCACACCACCCGGTACAGGCGTAATCAACGAGGCCTTTTCCGCAACCCCTGGAAAGTCCACATCCCCCACCACCCTGCCGTCTGTCAAACGATTAACACCAACATCGATCACTACAGCCCCGGCCTTGACCATCGAGCCGGTTACCAAACCCGGCTTTCCTGCCGCTACAACCAGGATATCGGCCTGTCGGGTATGAAGGGCCAGATCCTGGGTTTTGATATGGCAGATGGTCACGGTCGCGTGGTGCTGCAGCAGCAAAAACGCCGTTGGTTTGCCGACCACCACACTCCAACCAACGACGACGGCATGCTTTCCCTCGATGCCCACATTCGACCGATTCAGCAGTTCAAGAATGCCGAGCGGCGTCGACGCGACAAAGAGGGGTGCCCCAACAAGCAATCCGCCCAGGTTGACGGGGTGAAACCCATCCACATCCTTTTCCGGAAGGATCGCTTCCAACACTCTCCGCTCGCTGATATGGGGGGGAAGCGGAAGTTGGACGAGAATCGCATGTACGGAGGGATCGCTGTTCAGTCGCGCGATCTCCTGAAGAAGTGACGCTTCAGGGAGGTCGGTCGGCAGATCGATTCGCGCCGAGGTGATCCCGACCTCCTTACACGCCCGGGCCTTATTCTGCACGTAGGTTGCCGAGGCCGGATCATTCCCGACGAGGATCGCCGCCAGACACGGGACCGCGCCGGTCTGCGCAGCCATCGCCGAGACGTCGAGCCGGATTTCTCGGCGAATCTCTGCTGCAATAGCCTTACCGTCGATAATCCGCGCTGACATGCGACTGCTTCAGGGCTCCCGCTGGATTCGAAGAATCGAGGTTGAGCGACCGTCCCGCTCATCAATCTCCACCACGACCCCGCACAGTCGAGGCGCGCCCGTAGCCGGTCTGAACTGCTTCGGAAGACCGGATAGGAATTTTGCGATCGGCGCCTCGATGCTCATCCCGATAACCGAATCGTACCCACCTGTCATCCCCACATCGGTGAGAAACGCCGTCCCTCCTGGTAAAATCCGCTCATCGGCAGTCTGAACATGGGTGTGGGAGCCGATGACTGCCGATACCCGTCCATCGACGTACCAGGCAAAGGCTTGCTTCTCCGCTGTTGCCTCGCCGTGAAAATCGACGAAGATCAAGCCCGTCTCCCGACGCAGCCGGCCGATTTCGCGGTCACCCACGCGGAATGGGCAATCAAGCGTGGGCATGAACGCCCGTCCCTGTAGATTGAGCACCCCGACGATACAGCCGCCTTTGTCCACCACCAGGCTTCCCTTGCCCGGCGCAGGATCGGGATAGTTGGCAGGTCGCAGGAGCCGCTCCTCTTTCGCGATATACTCTTCAACCTCTTTCTTATCCCAGACGTGGTTCCCGGAGGTCATGAGATCGACACCGAGCGCGAACATCTCTTCAGCCATCGCACTCGTCACACCAAAGCCGCCAGCCAGGTTTTCGCCGTTCGCAATAACGAGGTCGATCGTCTGCTCATCGATCAGACGCGGCAACACCGACGCCACGATCTCGCGTCCCGGCTTACCGATTACGTCACCGATGAATAAGATTCGCATGGTCTCCGGTTCAATGTTCGAAGTTCAACGTTCAAGGGTTAAAGTTGAGGAACCACCCGTCCGGCCCGAACCTCAACCTTGAACTTTGAACGGTTCTTATTTCGCGTACTCTACCGCCCTGGTCTCGCGGATGACGGTCACCTTGATGTGGCCGGGATACTGCAGTTCCTCCTCGATCCGCTTGGCAATATCCCGCGCAAGCTGATACGACTGCACATCCGATACCTCAGCGCTCTCAACGATGATGCGCACCTCGCGTCCGGCCTGGACAGCGTAGGTCTTGCTCACGCCGGCAAAGGAGTTCGCGATCCTCTCCAGCCCCTCGAGCCGTTTCACGTAGCTTTCCAACAGCTCGCGTCGGGCCCCTGGTCTGGCCGCCGAGAGCGTATCGGCAATCTGGAGTACGATCGCCTCCAGACAGGTGATCTCTACATCCTCGTGATGGGCGGCGATGGCGTTTACCACCCTCGGGTGCTCACCGTACTTCTTGGCCAGTTCGGCCGAAATAGAGACGTGCGTCCCCTCCATATTGACATCAGCCGACTTCCCGATATCGTGGAGCAAACCTGCCCGCTTGGCTACCTTGACATCGAGTCCCAACTCGGCCGCCATCACACCGGCGAGGTGCGCCACCTCTATCGTGTGCTGAAGCTGATTCTGTGAATAGCTGGTTCGGTACTTGAGTCGTCCGACCAAGCGTACGAGCTCGGGATGGAGGCCGCTGATCCCCACTTCGAAGGCTGCTCGTTCGCCGGTCTTCTTAATATCGTCATCGATCTCGCCCTTCACCTTCTCGACCATCTCTTCAATGCGTGCCGGATGGATCCGCCCATCGGTAATGAGACGTTGCAGCGCCTCCTTGGCAATGGCCCGCCGGATCGGATCGAAGCCGGACAGGATCACCGCTTCCGGGGTATCATCTACGATCACATCGATCCCCGTTGCTCGCTCGAAGGCCCGGATGTTGCGTCCCTCCCGGCCGATAATCCGCCCCTTCATCTCCTCATTCGGCAAGTCCACGACAGAGACCGTGGATTCCATGACAAACTCCGACGCGCACTTATCAACGGCAATGGTCAGGATCTCTTTGGCCTTCTCGTCTGCTGTCGCCCGTGCCTCGTCCTCAAGTCGCTTAAACAGGGCTATCGACTCGACCCTCGCGTCCTGCTCCAGATTCTGGAGCAGGATCTTCCTAGCCTCTTCGGCTGTGAGGCCGGAGATACGCTCCAGTTGTCGCTGAGCATCCTCCATCAACTGGCCACACCGGGTCTCTTTGTCGGAGGCGGCTTGCTCCCGATTGCCGAGATCTCTGGCCAGTCCATCCAACTCGCGGTCTCGCCGTTCTAACTGCTCCACTCTTCGTTCAAGGGTCTCTTCCTTCTGACTCAACTGGCGCTGCGCGCTCTCGATCTCCTGACGACGACTCTTGGTCTCTCGCTCCAAATCGGCCTTTGCCTGAATCGCGTGCTCCTTGGCCTCGAGCTCAACCTGTCGTACTTTGGTTTCCGCCTCTTTCTCCGCCTCGGTGACGATGCGCTTAGCCAGGGTCTCTGCCTCGGCTATCTTGCTTTCAAATACCTTTTTTCTGAGCAGGTACCCGACAACGACACTCGCAACTGCTACGATCAGAACGATCGCAAGCTGATCAATTCCTATTGCCAATGGAGGCCCACCTCCTTCCGAACTGCCTATACCAATGTCCTGGGATACATGGCCGGAAATATGTTAAGGGGATTATGACGTGGGAGGCTGGTCACATCGATCGGACCGCGATGAGAGGGGTACAGGAGGGCAGCAGACCCTAGTAACGGGTGAGCAGGCAATAGGGGGAGATGAAAGAACCCCCCACCTTTGTGCCGTTTGAGGGATGAGGTTTGAACCTGGCTAACCAGGTGGCTGCCCGGGCAGCGCTTCAGGCTCTCCCCACGTAAGTGGGGTTATGCACACCACGCTGCGAAGAGGGCCCCCGTTTTGTACTGTTGGTTCAAAATACGTTCCCTCATCACGAACACGGCAGGGGGTCTCGCGAATCTCATACTGCGGACCATGCTGCGCCGCAGCCTTTGTGTTCCACCTATACGCCACTGACTTCCGACTCCTGATCAACGCCATGAGAACCGCTTGCGCCTTCTCCAATGGCGGCTCTCAACAGCTCCGATAGTGTACCCAGCTTCGTCGCGATCAATCTCTCGAACCGCTCCCGCTCCGTCTCTGCTTTAAACAGCTCATCCGCAATATCGAGCGAGGCCAATACAATGGCCTTGGTGGGCGGCAGCGACTGCGATCTCTTTACGACCCCATCCAATTTCGCATCGACATACGCTGCGACCTCCCGGACGTACGATGGATCTTCGGCTGCCCGGATCGTGTATTGTTCCCCACGGATTACGACACTGACCAGTTGCTCCATACGCTTCTCACGCACCGGACTCAACAGCGGCCTCGATCCGTACGACTTCCTCCAACAAGCGATCTATCTTCAGTCGAACCTCCTCGCGTTCCTCAGCCATTCGGTTGAGTTGCTCCTGATCCTTCTTTCGCGCGGCCTCGAGCGCTCCCACCTCTTCTACCCGCACCTTGACCACAGTCTGTAACTCCTCTACCCGCCGCTCCAGAACGATCTTCTCTTCCTTCAGTTTCGCCATAAGCGCGACTACCAACCTCACCCGATCTTCTAACTCCTCCAGTTTTTCCGTAAGCATCGTCTGGTCCTGATCTGAAGCGCACTCTTGCATGAGGTCTCCGCAGTCGTCCTTGTTCGGTTGAAAGCCTACCAAAGCCTTGCACCCTTGTAAAGTGAAAACTATCCCCGCAAATATGCCCTGGTCAATCGTTGTAACTGCTCAATAATACGAGTCTCAACCTGGACCACCTCAGTATCGGTTAGGGTCTGATCCGGAGACCGGAAGACCAGCCCAATACCGCACGATTTATGTCCTTGCGGCAGCTCTTTACCACGGAACAGATCGAAAAGCTCAACCTGCTCGAGCAGCGATCCCCCGGCGTTTTTAATCACCTCGAACAACTCAGCGACCGAAACGCGCTCCGGAACGACCAGGGCCAAGTCCCGTCGTACTGTGGGAAAGCGGGGCAGCGGCTCGATTCGCAAGAACTCTTCCCCAACGACACTTACAAGTTGCTCCAGATCGAATTCGGCCAGATAGGCGGGAACCCGAAGCTCGCAGTTACGCGCCACCGCGGGGTGAAGCTCTCCCATTATGCCGAGCCGCACATCTCTCGAGTACACGGCCGTCGTTCGTCCGGGATGAAATGGGTGCTGATCCGTGATCTGCACAAAGCGTATCCCTCCGAGTGTCAGACGATCGAGCAATGCCTCCACGACACCCTTCAGATCATAAAAATCCACCTGCGCAGTCGCCCGACCCCACTGCCTCTGCCATCGCGGCCCGGCCATGCCGATAACCAGCATCTGCCGCTCCCGAGGCAGGTCGGCGCGGCGCGGGAGATAGACCCGTCCGATCTCGAACAGGCGAGGACCGGCCTCATCCTGGCGAAGATTATTCTTCAGGCACTCCAGGAGGCTAGGCAGCAGCGACACGCGAAGAATCTCCTGATCAGGGTTCATCGGGTTCGCCATGCGAAGTCCATTCGATGTGCCGGCCTCGCTCCCGATACCTACCTTGTCCAGAAGGCGTCGACCGATCAGCGAATAGGTAATGACCTCTTGCAGACCGCAGCCGACCAGCAGGTCGCTCACCCGTTCGACCAGGGCACGGATCGGCTGAGGCGGATGATCGGGCAGATGGCCGGCCAGCGTGGTGGTCGGAATCCGGTCGTAGCCGACCAGGCGCGCCACCTCTTCTACCAGATCGGTGAGAATCTGAATGTCGCTCCTGTATGCCGGCGGCTTTACCCGCAGTGCGTTCCCATCTTCCCGGCAGTCAAACCCAAGTCGATCGGCCAGTACCTCCCGAACCTGCGCCACTGTGAGATCAATACCCAGGACACGACGAAGCTCGCTCGTGGTGAGACTGAACTCCATCGGCTCTCGGGGAGCGGGGAACACATCCCGCAGCCCGCGCGACGCCTTGCCCCCACAGATCTCCACAAGCAGCTTGGTCGCCCGTCTCAGTGCGACGGTGGTCATGGCCGGCGGCAGCCCCTTGTCGAAGCGGAACGACGCCTCGGTCCTGAGGCGAAGCGCACGGCAACTCTGCCGAATCGAACCCGGACTGAAGTTGGCCGACTCCAACAGCACACGCTTCGTCGACTGGGTGACCTCTGTCTCCGAGCCGCCCATGATCCCGGCAAGCGCCACGGGACGATCAGCATCCGCAATCACCAGCATCTCCGGTACAAGCGGCCGCACGACACCGTCCAGCGTCCGAAGCGATTCTCCAGGTATGGCGCGCCGCACCACAATTCGCTTGCCATGAATCGTATCATAATCAAAGGCATGCAACGGCTGCCCGTACTCGAGCATGACGTAGTTGGTGATATCCACGACATTATTGATCGGACGCACGCCGGCAGCCGCCAGGCGTCTCTGGAGCCACGACGGCGAGGGGCCAATCGTGACCCCATGAACAACGGTTGCGCTGTACCGCGGGCACAGGTCGAGCGCCACAATCTCCACCTGCACCTCATCCTGAATATCAGAACCCTCCTCTTGGTAGGACAAATCCGGTAGAGTGATCGGTTCCCCGGTAATGGCCGTGACCTCGCGCGCCACGCCAAGGATGCTCAGGCAATCCGGTCGATTCGGCGTGACCTCGAGGTCGAAAATGGTGTCCCCCAGTACGGCATTGAGCGGCGAGCCGACCTGGGCGTCATCGGGAAGGATCAGCACGCCCTCGTGAGTCTCAGACAGGCCAAGTTCCTTCTCGGAGCAGAGCACCCCCGGCGAGGCTACTCCCTGAATCTGAGCCATCTCCACCACCGTGGGTCGACCTGTTTGCGCATCGATCAGACTCGTGCCAACCGGCGCAAACGGTACTTTGTCGGCGATCTTGAGATTCGTGGCACCGGTCACGACCGCGACGCGCTCACCAGGGAAGCGTAAGCTCACCAAGGTGAGGGGGTCAGCCGCCGGATGCCGGTCAATAGATTCGATCTGCGCGACAAGAATCCCTGGCCAGCCGTTGCCGCGCTCCTCGATCCCGCCCACCTCGGTTCCTGACATGGTCAGTCGATGGGCCAGTTCCCGAGCAGGCAGGGTCAATCTCACGTAGTCAGAAAGCCAACTCAGCGATACCTTCATGGTATTGTCAGACCTCTCCGCTCATGTGTAGCATCTCGGCCGAACCCTCAAACCGAGGGGGACGATAGCACGACAAAACAACCGATATCAACGTCAAAGCGGCCTCCTGTACCCTCCCGCAGGTCCTGACCGCGCTCGGCTGATCGCAGCTACCGTCGGAGACTATGTCAATGGCCGCTAAATGTCAACCAGCTTGCCTCATACACCTGACTTGGCTATATTATGTGTATAGCACAAAGGAGGTCTGTCGATGTTAAGAACAAATATTGAACTTGATGCCGAGGTGGTGGACGAGGCGATGAAGCTCACCCGGATGAAAACCAAGAAGGAACTTGTCAACTACGCCCTCAAGGAACTCGTACGTAAGATCAAGCGAAGGAATCTTCTCTCTTTCGAAGGCAAGGTAAGATGGGAAGGCGATCTCGATGAGATGAGGAAAGGCCGGGCGTGATCCTCGTGGATACCAGTGTATGGGTGGACTTCCTGAGGGGCGAAGACTCACCCCAACGCCGGGTGCTTCACAGACTCATAGAAGATGAAGAAGATATTTCCATGACGGAGATCATCTTCACGGAAATTCTCCAGGGAATCAAGAACGACAGAGAATTCCAAGCCATAAAAGACTACCTTCTCGATTTTCCACTGTACAGGCCGAAAGGCATCGAGACCTACCTTCATGCCGCCCTGATTTACAGGGACTGCCGAAAGAAAGGCAAGACAGTGAGAAGGACGGTCGATTGCATCATCGCCGCTATCTGCATTGAACACGATCTTACCCTCTTTCATAAAGATAGCGACTTTGACCTCATTGAAGCCTGTACAGGACTTCAGGTGATCGAGGCGTGAGAATAGTATGGTGGACCCATTGTGTCCCCAGCATTGAGAAGTGAATCGCCTGACCTGAGACCAGGCAAAGATCCGTCGCCGCCCCTTCAGGACGGGAACGGGGGGACTTTCGATCCAATACCCCATGCGCCGGCGACGCGCTCATAGGTATGATGGTTGGCGCAAACATCTTACCACTCCGCGACTCCGTCATTGCGAGCGACCAACGGGAGCGTGGCAATCTCACCGTCGTAGTCCTGAAGGACTGTGCGATTGCTTCGGCTTCACCTCGCAATGACGCGGGCGGTGTTCGATGTAATGACAAACGAGGACGAAGGGTTTATGTAGTCATCAGTGGGAGCGAGGTACGAGGGAAGGCAGATGCTCCTCAGGGACACTGGCGGAGGAAGCGAAGGTCGGTGTCGTAGAAGAGGCGGATATCGTCGATGCCGTACTTGAGCATGGCGATACGCATTAGCCACAGCCTTAGCGCTGGAGCCTAGCCTGGAGTCACGGGGGGGCGGCGAGCGCGGCCCACGAGTTTCCTGAGCTCCTCCATCGACTCTTCCAGTCACCGCAACCTTTTGGCCGGGCTGAGCGCAAGACCAAGTCTGACCTGTCGGCGACGGTGTCCCTCGAAGTCACAGTTCAGGTCCCCTGTCTCCTTTGAAAAACTGAACTGCTGTTTACGTTCCATCGGGATAGTCCTTGCCTTCCTCCGTCTTGTCCGTGAGTGATTGCAGAGCGGCGATATCGTCAAGATCTCTTGGCCGCCCCACCCTTCGCGTAAGGGCGATCAGGTCTTCGATGGCGATGGCGGTCGCTTCCGTCTTTTCCAGAGGGACCCGGAGCCCGTTGCCCATCCAGGCCAGCCTCAGGGTGAGTTCGGCGGGAAGGGAATCGGCCCGAAGACGAGGACGTTGTTCGTTTCGTCCAGCTCCGCAATGCGCCCGGTGGCATCGACCACGGCGATCACGTACTTGCCAGAGGCGTCCTCGCCGGTCGGGAGCTTATATTTCAATTTCTTGCTCTTCGTCTTCCCGGGCTTGAGGGTGTCGACAGTGACCCGCCGCAGAAAGGTATCGCCCCCGTCAAACACGTTATCCGGCGAAAGGTAAAAATTCAGATACGATTTCTTTCGGGTCTTCTGATTCCCCTGGTTCCGAGTCCGGACCTTCCCCTTGAGTCGACACTCCTGCGCCTCTCCCGTGCCTTCGCATCGCTGCGTGAGGCTCAGCCACACACCCGTCAGGTCAGGGCCGGTAGGATCATCCCCGTTCACCAAAGCGGCCGCGATCGATGCGAGCAGATCTTGTCCTGCGGTTCCGCAGTCCCCATTTGCCATCTCAAAGTGGTCGCAGCCGGAAAATACTTCGTAGTGTTCAACGCTTCTGCCTTCAAACAGTGCGCTCTCCACGGGCACGACTCCATCGTTATCCGGATAGCCGTAGAGCCCCAGTTCTTCTTCAGGTGCGATGAGTTCAGGATGACTTGTCCCACCTGAGTCGCCGGCATATGCAAAGATTTTCTCGTAAAATGTACGGTATCCAGCGGACGTCGGACAGATGCTATCGGGTATACAGTTCAGTTCCCGCAACCAGTCATTGAGTGGAAAGTCTGCGGTAAATGGATTGTACTTGTGATTGTCCCACTGCAGGTCTTGCACAAAATCACCCCACTCATCCGGATCGAACAGATGGAGAGGATCATTCGCGACTGGGGTTCCATGGTGAGGGGTGGCCAAAGTGATCAGACGCAGCACACGTTCACCGCCCTGAGAACCGTCGGGAAACCAATGGTTTTGCATAAAGGATCGTGCAACGAGTCCACCCATTGAGTGTGCCACTATCGCGACCGGTTTGCCTGCAAAGCTATCGGGACCGGGATCCTGATACTTCTGATGGAGCGCATCGCGCAACTGAGCGCCCGCATCAAATACCGGTGTTATGGAATTGCTCCACAGCGAGTCGTAGAAGAAGACATAGGGCTTGAAGCGTTGCAGAAGGGCCGGCTGTGAGACAAAATATTCGAGAAAGCCATCCCATGTCGCCTCGTCGCCCCCGATTTGATACCCGAATATCGTTGATAACCTGATTCCATAAATCAAGATAAGGGGAAGTTTTTCTGTGTTCGCGATCGGCTGGTCGTCTATATGAGCGCCGGTACTCCCCCGAGCCGGTATGAGAGCACCATCGGGAATCGTGAAGCTCCCGCTGATCACCGAGATCAAATCCGTGATCCGTATCATGCAGGTCGGATTGCAGCGCTGCAACCGAGTCCGCTCTGTGACGATCCATTCATAGCTGCCTGTATTTGAGGTGATCGCAATACTTGTCCAGTCGGCACCCCCGTTGTAGGAAATCTCAATACTGACGACAGGACTTATAAATCCACTCCACCTGATGAATTGTCGACTTCTCAATGGCCATTGGTCCCCCTGTGTAGGGCTGATGACTACCGGTGTATCGCTTGCAGGTACGATCGCTTCCGCACGCGGCGAGTCGTGCAGTTCCACAGCCTCACCCAACGCCGGGTTGAAGAGAACGATCGCAACAAGTCCAGGAAGGAACACCGCTATCAACCTGCTCAGGGGATCCATTCCGACGCTTCTCATAGCCTCTCCGTCATCCAATGTACGCCCATATAGCGCAATGGACGATGCCCCGCAACCGGCGCTGGGCGACTTTTGTCCGCCATATTACAGACGTAGTGACATGGCGAGGTTATTCGAGAAGTGAAGTTCCGTCAACCGACAAATACGATGCTGCGGATGCCCGGATGCTATGGTGTCAGGGAAACTGGCGGAGAAAGCGAAGATCGTTGTCGTGGAAGACGTGGATATCGTCGATGCCGTATTTGAGCATGGCGACACGCGCCGGCTTCAGCCTTGGTGCGGTATCCTATTCTGGCGTGACGGGACGGCCTTGGCGAGCGCAGCCCACGAGTTTTCTGAGTTCCTCCATCGACTGCTCAAGCCACCGCAACCGTTCGGCCGGACTAAGCCTCCGACCGAGTCGGGCCTGTCGGCGACGGTGTACCTCGAAGTCCCAGTCCAGGTCCCCTGTCGTCTTTGAGGTGCTTGGCTGCCCTCGATCAGTTATTGGGATGGACCTTCCTTTCCGCTCCTCGTCCTGGAACCCTTCCAGGTCCCCCGTCGATCTCGATTACAGTGAGATCGAGCCGGCTCGCCGCGTCCCGCTGTCGTATATCCGCTGTGATAAAGGGTATCCGAATCCCAGACATCGCCTGGAAGGCCAGGGCCGAGGCCAGATGGAGGGCGTCAAGTGTCTTGGCTCTCGTCGTCTCGATGAGCACCTCGGCGTGGCTGAGGACCAGCGGGGTCACCGCGACGAGTTCCCAATAATCGCGATCCTTCCGAATGCGAGAGAGGATTGCAGTGAAATCCTCCTCAGCCAGTTCACCCGACGTGCGTCGTCGGCACAGCGCTGACATCGCCTCAACCGGGGCAATGGCCGAAGAGAGGAAGCGATAGCGGCGCAGCGAGGCTCGCGCCTGTGCAGAACCCGTTTCGCGGACATATCGTTTGAGCAGGACACTGGTGTCGAAGTACGCCCACGGCGCAGGCATCAGGATTCGTCTCGTTCATCCCGAAGCGTTTGAGAGACCGGCAGGCCTTTCAACGGCCGTGGCACGCAGGCGGGGAGAGGCTGACGCTTGGACGCCCGGTGCAACAATCCTGCCGCTTCTAGGCGTCGCACCTCCGCCTCACCAGCCGCCGGTGGCCCTAGCGGCCTGATGACGCCGATAGGTTTCCCGCGCTCGGTCAACACCACCTCTTCCCCGGCTTTGACCGCCTTGATAGCTTTTGAAAACTGCTGGTTGGCTTCCCGCAATCCTATTCGCATCTCGACCTCGCTGGCAATGTAGTGACGTCACTAGATTACTCAGGAAGTGAAGTGCCGTCAACCGCAAACATGATGCGGGCAGCCAGATACCATGGTGTCAGGGGAACTGCTGGAGGAAGCGGAGGTCGTTGTCGTGGAAGAGGCGGATATCTTCGATACCGTACTTCAGCATGGCGACGCGCGCCGGTCCCATGCCGAAGGCGAAGCCGGTGTAACGTGCCGGGTCGTACCCGACGCGCGCCAGAACATTCGGATGGACCATTCCCGCGCCCAGGATCTCCAGCCACCCGCTCATCTTGCACAGCCGGCAACCGGCGCCCTTGCAGCGGAAGCAGTCGATCGACATATCGACGCCTGGTTCGACAAATGGGAAATAGTCGCACCGAAAGCGGATCTTGCGCTCGTCGCCGAAGAGGCGACGCACAAAAGCGTATAATGTCCCCTTCAGATCGGCGAACGTAATACCCTCGTCAACCGCCAGTCCCTCGATCTGATGAAACTGGCTCTCGTGGCTGGCGTCTACCGCCTCGTATCGATAACACTTGCCGGGCACCACGACGCGGATCGGCGGCTTGGTCTGTTCCATGATGCGGATCTGCATCGGCGAGGTGTGCGTTCTGAGTAGCATCGGTTTATCGACCTGGGCGCTTGTCGGATCGATCCAGAAGGTGTCCCACATCTCCCGCGCCGGGTGATCCTCCGGAATGTTGAGGGCCTCAAAGTTATAGTAGTCCCATTCGACCTCTGGACCCTCGATGACCGCAAACCCCATCTCTGCGAAGATCCGGCAGATCTCGCGGATAATCTGAGTAAGGGGATGCAGGCGGCCCACGGTCGGCCATCGCCCCGGCAGGGTGACGTCGATCCGATCTGTGGCCAGCACCTCATCGCTCGGGACCGATTCCAGGGCTGTCCGCCTGGCCGCGATACGCTCCTCAATCGCCTGCTTGACCTGGTTGGCCAGCAGGCCGATCACCGGCCGCTCCTGCGGCGGGAGCGCGACCAGTTGCCGAAGGATGGCCGTCAGTCTGGCCTTGCGGCCGAGGTACTGTACGCGCGCCTGTTCGAGTTGGGCCGGGTCCGCGCTCTGGTCAATCTGATCGAGCGCCGACGCCTTCAGGTCGTCCAGTTCCTGTCGCAACGCCTCCACATCTCCCCCACAACAACAAGCCCCGACATGGGTCGGGGCAAGTCTCGATCAACCATGTCACGATCCTCAGGCCGCCAACTGCTCCCGGGCGGTCTCCGCCAACTTGGTGAACGCCGACGGATCCTGGATGGCCAGATCAGCCATGGTCTTCCGGTCTATCGTCACACCGGCCTTCTTGAGGCCGCCCATCATCGCGCTATACGACAACCCGGCCAAGCGGGCCGCCGCATTGATCCGTATAATCCACAGACTGCGGAAATCCCGCTTACGGGCCTTCCGGTCGCGATAGGCGTACCGCTTCGCCCGATCGACCGCTTCCTGCGCGCTCCTGTAGGCCTTACTGCGTTTTCCAAAATATCCTTCTGCCTCTTTCAGAACCCGGTTTCTGCGACGTCTCGTCTTAAATCCACCTTTTGCGCGTGGCATCCCATCCTCCAGTAATACAGCGTTCAGCCTTCAGCTCTCAGCGATCAGCAAGACCATGAGGCGGGGCTTGCGATTCCCGGGAGCTAAACGCCGATAGCTATACATGCCGACATAAGTCTCGGACAGTTTGTCGTTCCTGGCTTGACCCGGAATCCAGTACCTTTCTGGATTCCCGCTTTCGCGGTAATGACGGCTATTGTTGCGGTTCATGACGCTACATATAATTGCCGCGCACTAGCCAATCTTTATTGTTACAAGTACGGGATCAATCGCTCCATCCGGGCCGTATCCGCCTTGGACACCAGACCCGGCTGACGCAGATTTCGTTTTCGCTTCCTCGATTTTCCGGTCAGCAAGTGGCTCTTGGACGCTTTGTAGCGCCTGATCTTGCCGGTTCCCGTTACCTTGAACCGCTTGGCTGCTCCTTTGAGTGTCTTGATCTTCGGCACCGTCACTCCTCCCTATCCATGCTTGGGGGTAAGGATCATCACCATGTTCCGGCCCTCCTGCCTGGGGTACTGCTCGATCGCAGCGACCTCCTTGAGCGTCTCTGCGAGACGGTCCAACTGAGCCTTCCCCCGCTCGATATGCACCATCTCCCGGCCTCGGAACATCAAGGTTACCTTGGTCTTATTCCCCTCCTTCAAGAAGCGTTCGGCATGCTTGGCCTTGAACTGAAAATCATGTTCATCGGTCTTCGGCCTGAGCTTGATCTCCTTGATCTGGATGACCGTCTGTTTCTTTCTCGCCTCCCGCGTCTTCTTGTTCTGCTCGTACCGATACTTCCCGTAATTCATGATCCGGCAGACAGGAGGCTTGGCGTCCGGCGCCACCTCTACCAGATCGAGCGAGAGTTTCTGGGCGGTCTCGAGGGCCTCCTGAATCGGCAGGATTCCAAGTTGCGCCCCATCCGGACTGATCACCCTCACCTCTTTGATCCGAATCCGCTCGTTCACCCGAACACTTCTACTGATGGATGTTCCCTCCTTCATGAGAAGCCGGTATAGCCACCTTCACGGCCGGCTTCAGTTCCTCTTGGATCGCGGCCTCAAATTGATCGAACGGCATCACGCCCAGATCTCGTCCGCCGCGCTTTCGTACCGAGACCGCGCTTGAAGTCGTTTCTTTTTCTCCAACCACTAGAATGTAGGGGATCTTCTGTACTTCCGCATCTCGAATCTTGTAGCCAATCTTCTCATTGCGCACATCCACTTCCGTGCGTATCCCCAGAGCCCTGAGTCGCCCTGAGACCTGTTGGGCATATGGCTGAAAACGATCTGCTACCGGCACCAGTCGTACCTGTACCGGCGCAAGCCAGACTGGAAAGGCGCCGGCGTGATGCTCAACCAACACCCCGAAAAACCGCTCCAACGATCCGAGAATTGCGCGGTGGACCATGAAGGGTCGATGCGGCCGATTGTCCTCCCCAACGTAGGTAATATCAAAGCGTTCCGGCAAATTAAAATCGAACTGAATCGTAGTACATTGCCAAGCTCGGCCCAAGGCGTCCCTCACTTTGAGATCGATCTTCGGCCCATAGAAGGCGCCGCCGCCATCGTCGATTTGATAGGCGAGACCTGCATCATCAGCCGCCCGGCGCAACGCCTCGGTCGCGTCATCCCAGAGTTTCTGATCCCCGATCGCCTTCTCGGGTCGCGTCGCGATGTAGGCGTCAAACCGATCAAAACCGAAACTCGCCAGAAAAGACAGACTGAGGCTGACGGCACGGGCCACCTCGCTCACCATCTGTTGCGGCGTACAGAAGATATGCGCGTCATCCTGCGTGAACCCCCGAACGCGCAAGAGCCCATGCAGGACGCCGACGCGCTCGAAGCGATACACCGTTCCCAACTCGGCGAACCGCACCGGCAGCTCTCGATAGCTGTGAACCTTGGATTGAAATAGTTTGATATGGAAGGGGCAGTTCATCGGCTTGACGTAATAGTCGTTCCCCTCCATCTCCATCCTCGGATACATGAACTCCTGATAAAAGTCAAGATGGCCGCTGGTTTCCCACAACTTCGCCCGCCCGATATGCGGCGTATAGACGAGATCGTAGCCGTTCCGAAGGTGTTCATCACGCCACAGATCCTCAATGAGCTTTCGAACTAACGCCCCTTTGGGATGCCATAGGACAAGTCCGCCGCCGATCTCATCCTGGATGCTGAAGAGGTCCAACTCGCGGCCCAGACGTCGATGGTCGCGCCGCTTGGCCTCCTCCAGAAGAAACAGATGCGCCTCAAGCGCCTCCTGCGTCGGAAAGGCGATCCCGTAGATCCGGGTCAGCATCGGCCGCCGCTCGTCGCCACGCCAGTATGCGCCGGCCAGATGGGTCAATCTGAAGAAGCGAATCACCGACGTGTCCACGACGTGGGGACCACGGCAGAGATCGATGAAGTCGCCGGTTGTATAGAAGCTGGCCCGCTGCGCCGCAGGATCTACCTCGTGTGCCAGCTCATCCTGCTCAGCAGCTTGAGAGGAAGCTATCGCTCGATCCCGGATGGTCTCCAGAAGCTCGATCTTATACGGCTGGTTCAGTGCCGACGCCTTTGCAATCGCCCCATCCAGCGGGACCTCACACCTGACGAACGGCAGCCGCTGCTCCGAGAGCTCGCGCATCGCGGCCTCAATGGCCGGCAGATCGTCCGGAGTAAGCTGGCGAGGCGGCTCAATATCATAGTAGAAACCATCCTGGATGGCCGGGCCGATGGCAAATTTTGAGCCCGGCAGCAGCTTCTGCACGGCGGCGGCCATCAGGTGCGCGGCGCTATGCCTGAGCATCGACAGACCTTCCGGCGACGTGATACTGATCCACTTCACATGCGCATCGCCCTCGATGGGACTACGGAGATCCACAAGACGCCCGTTGACGTTCGCCCCGATTGTTTCCTTCCCGGCTGCCGGATCCACAGCCTCCAGCACCGTCAATACCGTCACGCCGGACGGAAATTCACATCGCCGTCCGTCGTCCAGGGTGACCGTAATCGATTGGGTCTGCGTCTCACTCACGTGCCGTCTCTGTCTTCACGCGCAAAAGGACACCGTCACCGGCATGATGCCCTTGTGTGTTGAGGTGATTCTACCCGAGGCGACAACCTGTCTGCGCGCCGCACACAGGCGACCGGACATGATGAACAATGGTAGGCGCGGGCGGTCTTGAACCGCCGACCTCTTGCGTGTCAAGCAAGCGCTCTCCCCCTGAGCTACGCGCCTAAATGTCCTCTTTACCTTCACAATCACGGCGCTTATCTTCAATCACTCGGGCCTATCCTGTCAAGAAAAAAGGCAAGATGTGGGTTAGGGTTGTGTCGCTGACAACCGTCGATTATTGATCGGGTTGCCGAACGCGCCCGGCGATGGCTGGAGGCAACCGCAGGAAGTCCTTGGTGTTCCAGGTGTAGAGGGTTTTGGCTCGGGGTGTGGTGTTCATGATCGCCGTAAAATGTAGCGACCAGCGCGGAGGTATCAAGAAAGGCCTTCACCTAAACTCGCCGGCGTCGCGGCGAGCGCGCTGCTCCCGGATGCTGCGAAGGGTTGCACGCGTTTCCGCGGCGCTAAGAGGCTCGCCGATGCGGAACACCCAAACGCCGCGTTCCTTCTGTAAGGGCGGGGCGGTCCGCCGGGGGCACAGCGTCACTCGCTCGCCCTCCACCGTAACGTCCAGGGTGTCGCCGGTAGCAAGGTGGAGCTCGTCCCTGAGGATCTTAGGCAGGACCACGCGGCCCGCCTTGTCAATAGTGACTATCGCCTTCATAAACTGTCGCCTTCATAATACGAATGTCAAATGGCTTAACCCATTTGACAAATGGTATTTCATACCTCCTCCTTCCATTGCTAACCCCTCCACCCCCCTTTTCAAAAGTGATAAAGGGGGGGACCAAGGAGACTTGGGTTGTGGAGCACTAAAGGCGAACTGCCTCGCTCGCCACTATCAAGCAATCCCGCACGCGTGGCCGCTACGAGAGTTTGATCCCTTACTTCTTCATCAGGCGATGAACCGTTTTGTGATCCACGCGGGCGGCCTTCGCGGCCTGCGAGATATACTGCCCCCCGTGTTGGGAGGGCCAAGATATTGGCCTCAGTTTTTATTGACATTTCTACGCTTTCTTTGTTACGGTGACGAAATAACTCACAATAGACGCTGAATCATAACTAATTTGCTTTTAGTCTGTTCAGAAGACGTGGGTTAGCTTCCATGCTATCCCTCACTTATCAACTGATCAGATCCTTTCCAGCCGGAGGCCGCCAGAACTGAGACGTTTGTAAAAAAAGGGGGGTCCATGACACGCAGGCTTTCGCGACGCGATTTTCTCAAGCTGGCCGGCATGGCCGGACTTGGCACGGCGCTTACCCAAGAGGATCTATTTGCGCAGTACCGTTATCTCGCTCCGGTGTCGGTGGCCAATCCTTTAGCCGCGTATCCGAACCGCGACTGGGAACAGATCTACCGCAATATCTTCCGTACCGACAAGAGCTTTGTCTTCCTCTGTTGTCCCAACGACACGCATAATTGCCTGCTCAACGCCTTTGTAAAGAACAATGTGATGGTGCGAATCGAACCCACCTACGGCTACGGCAAGGCGACCGATCTCAATGGGAACAAGTCCAGTCATCGCTGGGATCCGCGTTGCTGTCAGAAGGGCCTGGTGTTGCACCGTCGGCTGTACGGCGATCGCCGCGTCGATGGGGCCTACATCCGGCGCGGGTTTAAGGAGTGGGTGGATAAGGGGTTCCCGCGCGATCCGACGACCGGAGCTGCGCCAAGAGATCTGATGCAGCGCGGCTGGGATCAGTGGTTCCAGGTCTCGCACGAAGAGGCTTACGCATACCACGCCAAGGCCCTGCACAACATCGCCAAGACCTACTCCGGCGAGCAGGGCAAGGCGTATCTGCTGGCCCAGGGGTACGATCCGGACATGGTTGAGCAAGCAGGGGGAGTCGGAACCCGCGTTATGAAATTTCGAGGAGGAATGGCGAAGCAGGGGGCCGTACGGATCTTCGGGGCATTCCGAATGGGGAACAGTATGGCGCTCCTGGACCACCACATCCGGGGCGTCGCTCCAGAAGAGGCTAAGGGGGCCGGCGCATGGGATTCCTATTCGTTTCATACCGACCTGCCGCCGGGACATCCGATGGTCACCGGCGATCAGACGAATGACTTCGAGCTGTTTGACGTCGAAAACGCCAAATTGGTCGTGATATGGGGCATGAACTGGATCACCACGAAGATGCCGGACAGCCACTGGATGACGGAGGCCAGGCTCAAAGGCGCAAAAATTGCGACTGTGACCGTCGAGTACTCCGCTACCGCGAGCAAATGCGACGAGGTCGTGGTTATTCGACCGGGCACCGATCCGGCGTTCGCGTTAGGTCTTGCCCAGGTGTTGATCGCTGAGAAGCGCTACGACGCCGACTTCGTCAAGCGGTTCACCGATCTGCCCACACTGGTACGGATGGATACGCTGCAGCGCCTCCAGGCCAAGGACCTTTTCCCTAATTATCAGGAGAAGAGCTGGCAGAACTGGACCCAGGTGATCCCCAAGGGGAAAACCGCCCTACCCACCCCGCAACAAAACGGCATACAGGTTCCGGAGTATCTGACGCCCGAGTTGGCCGATTTTGTCATGTGGGATGCGCGCACGAATCGCCCGGTGGCCGTGGGCCACGATGACCTTGGCGCGCACTTCACCACGCTAGGGATCGATCCGGCCCTGACGGGACACTTCGACGTGACGCTCGCGGACGGTACGAAGATCGTGGCCAGACCGGTCTTTGATCTGATCCAGGAGTACCTCAATGTCAATATGACCCCGGATTTGTGCAGCCGGCTCACCTGGGCGCCGAAAGACGCGATCCTGACGTTAGCGCGTGAGATCGCCGCCAGCGGCGGGAAGACCCTTATCGCCTGCGGCATGGGGCCGAATCAGTTCTGGAATAACGATAACAAGGATCGGGCCATCTTCCTGGTCCTTGCGCTGGCGGGCAGTCTGGGTCGCCATGGGGGGAATATCGGCAGCTTCTCTGGCAACTACAAGAATACCCTCTTTTCCGGGATCGGCCGCTGGACGCTAGAGAATCCGTTCCAGCCCCAACTGGATCCCACCGGTCCGATCACCACCCGCTCCTACCTTCGGCCTGAATCGATGCACTACTGGGCCAACGGCGAGCGTATTATGAAGGCCGGCAACAAAAAGATTACAACGGGCGCCCATCTCCCGACGCCCACCAAGGCCGTCTGGCAGGTCAACTCTAACTCCAGCCTGGGGAATCAAAAAGGCTTTTACGACGTGGTGTTCAACACCTTGCCGCGTGCGGAGCTGGTGGTCTACAACGACTGGTGGTGGACGGCCTCGTGCGAGTTCAGCGATATTGTCTACGGCGTGGATTCGTGGATGGAATTCAAGTATCCCGACATGACCGCCTCCAACACGAATCCGTTTCTCCAGGTGTATCCGCGCACGCCGGCTCGCCGCGTGTTCGCGACCGTGTCCGACAACGAGACGTACCTGGGGGTGGCGCGCGAGTTGGGTAAACTCACCGGCGATCCCCGCTTCGAGCAGATGTGGCACTTTATCGCCTCGAACCACGTCGAGATCTACCTGCAGCGCATTATCGACGGGTCTGCGCCGCTGAAAGGGTATCGCATTGAGGAGCTGGAGGAGCTGGCAAAGGTCGGGATTCCGGCCTTGATGAATACGCGGACCTACCCTCGCATCAACAGCTTTGAGCAGGTACAGGAATCCAAGCCCTGGTATACCAAAACGGGACGCCTGGAATTCTACCGCCCCGAGCCCGAATTTATCGACGCGGGCGAAAACCTGATCGTACATCGCGAGCCGTCTGAGGCCACCTTCTATGATCCGTGCAGCATCGCGGCAGCCCCTCACCCGGCCATTCGACCGAAGCGGCCAGAGGATTGGGCCATCGAGCCGGACGATCGCAGCCACATCACCCGGCAGATGCGCAATACGACCTATACCGTCGCAAGCCTGCTCGTCTCCAAACACCCGCTGAGGGATCGGGGTTGGGACCATGTGTGCCATACGCCCAAGTACCGCCACGGGGCCCACACCATGCCGGTCGATACCGATTACATGGCCGCGCTCTTTGGACCGTTCGGCGATATCTACCGGCGTGACAAACGGATGCCGCATGCCGGCGAGATGTATGTGGACATCAATCCTGTTGACGCGAAGACCATGGGCATTCGGGATGGCGACTATGTGTGGGTCGATGGCGATCCGAATGAGCTGCCATTTCGCGGCTGGAGCGACCCCAAGCGACGGGAAGAATACAAGGTGGCCCGCCTGTTGGTGCGCGCACGGTACTATCCGGGGACCCCGAAGGGCATCACGCGTATGTGGTTCAATGCCTCTATGGCAACGCCAGGTTCGGTCAAAGCGCACGAAACGCGACCCGACGGTCTCGCAAAGAATGCCGAAACCCAATATCAGGCGCTGTTTCGGTACGGCGGCCATCAGAGCCTCACGAGGGTGTGGCTCAAACCCACGCATCAGAGTCACACGCTGATTTCTCGTAAGTCGTGGACCCACGAAATCACCAACGGGTTCAACGTGGACGTGCATTGCGTGACCAGCGCTCCGAGAGAGTCGCTCGCAAAATTTACCAAGGCCGAGGACGGGGGGTTTGGCGGCAAGGGGTTGTGGCGGCCGGTGACGCTGGGACTGCGGCCGAGCAATGAGAGCAATGCAATGAAACAGTACCTGAGAGGCGGGTTTGTCACAATAACTAAAGCGTAAAGACAGCGGTCAGCTTTCAGCAGCACGCCATAGCGCTTTTGCTGATCGCTGACGGCTGACAGCTACCCCTGGGAGGATTCTGATGCCGAAGGTCTACAACTGGCAGCTTGGTCGTGAGATGGAGTATCCGTATGAGGGGGTACGGCCCCTGAAGCAGTTCGCCATGATCATGGATACCAACAAGTGTATCGCATGCCAGACATGCACGGTAGCGTGCAAGACCACCTGGACCCCTGGACGGGGGCAGGAGTACATGTTCTGGAACAATGTGGAGACCAAGCCGTACGGTTCCTACCCGCTGGGATGGGATGTTCGCATTCTCGAGAAGTTGGGCGTACAGGATATGCGGGCGTTTCCCTACCAGGGGCGGACCCTGTTCGACGCTGCGCCCAGCGGGGAAAGGATTCTCGGGTATCTCCCTGATGACCTGGATTATGCCAGCCCTAACGTCGGCGAGGACGACTGTTCCGACAACATATCGCAGGGCGCCTTCCTGCAAATGCCCCACATGCAGTGGATGTACTACCTGCCGCGCATCTGCAACCATTGCACCTATCCGGCCTGCCTGGCCGCCTGTCCTCGCATGTCGATCTACAAGCGCCAGGAGGATGGGCTCGTGCTGCTCGACCAGTATCGCTGCCGGGGCTACCGGGAGTGTGTGAGGGCCTGTCCGTACAAGAAGGTCTATTTCAATGCCATGACCCGCGTCTCGGAGAAGTGCATCGGCTGTTATCCGACCATCGAAAACGGACGACAGACCCAATGCGCTATCACCTGTATCGGGAAGATCCGCCTGCAGGGATTTATCTCGCCTCCCAACAAGGTAAAAGAAGACAATCCTCTGGATTACCTGATCCATGTGGCGAAGGTTGCCAGGCCGCTGTATCCGCAGTTCGGTCTGGAGCCGAATGTTTATTACATCCCACCGGTGCATGTGCCCCCCGCTTTTCTTTATCAGATGTTCGGCTGGGGCGTAGAGGAAGCCATCACCACCTACCGCAGCGCCTTCGAAAACCCGAAGCTGCTGGGCGCGCTCCTGCTCTTTGGGAGTGCCCCGGAGATTATCCATCAGTATAAGGTCGAGGGCGGCCACGCGATCGGCTATGACGAGAAGGGAACCGAGGTCGCACGCGTACCGATGAATGAACCCATTCATATCCGAGCGGCTTACGACGAACGGTTTCAGACCTTTCGCACAAATATCTCGTGAGTGAGGAGGTCATGAGCAGACGTTCTTGCCTCAGATGGGTGGCCGTCGCCGTCCTGGTCATGGGCCTCATGCTGGCAGCCCGGGTCTCAGACGCGGAACCGTTGCGAGCGATCCGGGTCAAGGATCGCGGGCATCTGGCGGATCCGCAGGCGGCGTTCTGGAAGCAGGCGCCGGCGGTCAAAGTGACTCTGCTTCCACAGATGATCGCCTTCCCCGCGCAACCCAATGTGTCCGTCACATCGCTCAGCGTGAAGGCTGCCCATAACGAACAATGGCTCGCCATCCTATTGGAATGGAAGGATCTCACAAAGAATGACCGGATTGTCTTGGATAAGTTCGGGGATCAGGCGGCAGTTGAACTACCGATCCACTTCAGTAAAGAAGCCATGTCCAGTCCAATGATGGGGAACCCTGGAGGAAGGGTCACCATCTGGCAATGGCGGGCAGCGTTCCAACATGATACCGATAAGGGCGAACCAACCGTACGGGACCTGTACCCCAATGCCGTCGTGGATATCTACCCGGACCAGGTGCTGAAAGCGATCGACGCCAGACCGTATACGGGCGCTCTGGGCCTTGATAATCCCACCTCTCGCCATAAACAATCACCCGTTCTCGATCAAATGGCGGAGGGTTGGGGTACCATGACCGTTCACACCGACCAGAAGGCGGACGGCAAGGGTGTCTGGAGAGACGGCGCCTGGCGGGTCGTCATCACTCATCCGTTGGTCGGTGTGAGTGAAAACCAACCTCGTCTTTCGCCAGGCGACGACACCGTCATCGCTTTTGCCGTGTGGGATGGCGGTAACCGGGAGGTCGGGGCACGCAAGGCATGGTCCAACTGGATCCCGTTCAGATTGGCCAGGTAGGATGGATCGGGTCCCAGGGAGTGGGGGTTGGGGGTTACGATCAAAGATCAACACGACAACATACGTAAGATTTGCAGAAGATGAAGATGACGGAGACTGAGTATGCTGCAGCACAACAGGTGTCGGCTGCGTTGGTTCGCGGCGCCGTCTTTCAGTCGTTGGCCTTGGGATTTGCGTACCCCTCCAGCGACGTCTTCATACAACTAAAGGCGCGGTGGAGCGCGCTGCTGAATGATTCGCGCTCATGGCCCGGAGATTTGAGGCAGCCCTTTCAGCGTACTAACAGTCTCCTCCTCAGTGCAGATAGGGAGACGCTCGAATCCGAGCATGTCCGACTCTTCGGTCCTGCGGCCCGCTGCCCACTGCACGAGACCGCCTACGGCGATGGCGGGCGTCTCCTGGGCCGATCGGCGAGCCTCGCCGATATCGCCGGCTTCTATCTGGCGTTCGAATTGCACCCCGCTCCTGGCGACCCTCATCGCGAGGACCATATCGGCCTCGAACTTGAGTTCATGAGTCTCCTGGCCTTAAAAGAGGCATACGCGATAGCTGAGGGGTGGCAAGAAGCCCTGGAGATCACCCGCACGACTCAACGGCGGTTTCTTCAGGACCACTTGGGGACGTGGATCGACGCATTCACCGCACAGTTGAAGCTGTGCGAGCCTCATCCCTTCTACGCCGCGCTGGGCGAATCACTGTGCGCGTGGGTGCACAGCGAAACGATGCGTCTCGATGCGTCGCCGATACCGGTCGGCGCACTGATGACCGACCCACTGATGGGAGAAGATTCCCTGCAGTGCCCATACGCTCCCAGCGATCCATAGCCACATCACGATCCTTATCGTCGACCCCCGACGCCCCTCCTCCTCACCTCACCATTTTCCTTTCCCGATGAAACCATGCAGCCCCTGCCACACCTTCAGTTGTTGCAAATATGTCAGATCTGGCCCACGACTTGCTAGATAGCACCCAACAATAGCCGGACGCAGCCCCGTGACGCAGCGGACCCCCCAGGAGCAGACGCGGATGACGAGGAAGCGCAAGGTTCGGTTTGAACCGCTGGGCATTACCATCGAGTGTGAGGCGACCGAGCCGATCCTGCAGTACGCCCTGCGGCAGGGCCTGCGCCTGGTCGACTACCGCTGCGCCGATGGCGAGTGTGGGGGATGTCGGGCCCAGGTGCGCTCCGGCCAGG
>CABIKM010000011.1 GCA_902196205.1 Candidatus Methylomirabilis lanthanidiphila
CCACGTAACTCGTTCTTGGTGCTCCACTATATCGCATAACCAATATACAAGACGTAGCGATACTATCGACACAATAGACGCGCCACCGCCGGTTTGACCCGTACTGGTACCCGGCGGTCAGCAACCGTATATTCGAAAGGTCCCCGCTCGCATCTTACAATCCCCCTCTTCACCCTCTCAACTTCTTAAAATCTTAAGCATTTCCTAAGTGGGGAATTATCACGCTGGAACGTACCTGACAACACACCAATGATGTGTTCCTATAGTGCTATAGGAGGTGCGTCATGGCGCGCGTAAACGTGTTCTTGAAAGACGAATTGCTTGACAAAATCAACGAGGAAGCGAAAGACGAAGGAACCAATCGCAGCGCTCTCATTCAGACTGCATTAGAAGAACACCTGGAGGCGAAACGGAAGAAGCGAGAAGAAGAGGAACAGCGGAAAGAGATGAAAGAGGCCTCCGAAAGGATGGACCGATTAGCCAAAAAACTCGGCCGCTGGGACGCCCAGGCGATCATCCGGAAGTTCCGCGACACCAATTTGAAGGGTGACCGGTGATCCCCACCTACCACGCCGGCTATGTTGTTGATGCGTCAGTTCTGACCAAGTGGTTTATGGAGGAGGAAGACCGTGACCTCGCGCTTGGTCTAAGGGAACTCCATATATCCGGCCGATCCACCCTGTGTGTTTCGGAGCTGACGTGTTTTGAAATTCTCAATGCTATCCGGTACGGCCCAAAGGCAAAAGAAGAGGACGGCGCTGAAGCGCTCCACGTGCTCGAAAGATTACACCTCCAGGTGAAGCCGACCGATCTTCAACTACTGCGCAAAGCCAACGCCATCGCCTGGGCCTACAAGATCACCATCTACGACGCGCTCCATGTGGCTCTTGCTGAGCAACTGGGATACCCCCTCATCACCGCCGATGAGGTCATGGTGAAAAAGCTGAGGGCCCACAGCATCGTAGTCGCATTGAGAGACCTGGAGTTTTAAGAGACGGCGCAGGCAAAGGTGAGAGGGCGCAGATTTTCATGCTGTTTCAAATTTCGTTGACAACTCTGCAGAAGATCGAGAGAATTCCTGCTATCGTGAGGAAGCTTGATCCTGGGCTATATGGAGCAGCACGAGCATAGTTAAGTTGTTTGACATCAATCAAAATAGGGCGATTATGCTATGTTACCTCGGATCACGCCGGATACTTGTGTTTGTTCTGATTTTGTTTACAATTCTGCCGTCCTCTGATCTTCGTGCGGATGATAACTGTCCGTCTCGATCCAAAGCCCGTTTCATTGTCATCAACATGTCTTGCTCTGAGGTCCGGGCCGCAGCTCAGCACCAAATGACTACCCTTAGTTGCGAAGATCTCAGCCATCATGTCGAAGAGATGAAACAGGGCGCCCTCACAAATATCACCTGCGACGATTTCCGTGAACGTTCATTGGCAACGGTTATGTCGAAGTCATGCGGCCAGCTTGGAGCGACGAATGAGGCGGAATGCAATCGACGACGCGCCGAACTTCTTTCCGACCTGCGAACTACCCCATGTGCAAAACTCCGAGAAGGGGTTGTCTCGGAACTGCAACAGACATCCTGTGCCCAAATACGGGCAATAATTCTGGAGAATATCCAGTCGGCTGGCTGTCCCGAACTCAGGGCGCAGCTTCTCGATTTGGTGAATTCTGTCGATTGCGCTGAGATGCATGCCCTTCCCCTCTTCGATCGTCTACCCAGCATCGGAACTAATAACGAGATGACAGAGTTCCGTCTAACAAATGGGATCGTCATTGGTATTCCAAAATCGTGGATCGTCCTCGCTGGGCAGCAACAGCGAAAGATAGATGCCGAGACCCATCGCCTTCTTGATCTTTCGGGTATTGGGAGTCAAGTTGACCGTCTCATCGTTGCAACGTCTCCCCTTCACACAAGCTATGCTTACACCGACGTAGTTATCTCTTCAGAGAATACATACTCTCAACCACAACTTCAGAACTTCACAAATCAGGATCTATCAGCATACGACGCTGCTACCAAAGCTGTTATATCCAACATGCTAAACTCTGCGGGTGGCCGAATGCTTAGCTGGCTGGGTACCCGGGTAGAGCGTTTTGCAGGCCATTGGGCATTAGTCTCTTCGTATCGGCGCGCAGATCTTGGAAGAGACACTCGCCCTACAAAGGGGCCTATCAGGGTGACATTGACGACAATCCCATTCGGCATAAAGGCAATTACCGTTACTGTGTCCTACACGGAACTCGGTAGGACTAGCGAGTGGCAGGAAACCACGAATGCTATACGGGCTTCTTTCAAATTCGAAGACGGCGGCTAACATCTACAAGAACGAAGGTTATACGACTTTATTCGCGCGTGGGAATTGCCGGTGGGTCGTATCGTTTAGCGGTGTCGCCGGAAGTCGCGGCGTGTTAGTGACGGGCTAACTGCTGGGGATTCGTTTCACTCATCCAAGCCTATCTGGCTTAAGCAGTTCGCCACCGCACACGACATGGGAGGCTCGGGGGAATGCTCGTATTCCTAAGCTGGTCTGGAGATAGAAGCAAAGCTGTGGCTGAGGCGCTAGCTGCTTGGCTGGGTCAAGTTGTGCAAGCAGTCGAACCTTGGCTATCGCGGGACATTGCGAAGGGTACGCGGTGGGGCTCTGAAGTCGCAGACCGCCTAGAGAAATCACGCGTGGGTATCGTGTGTCTGACGCCTGAGAACCTGGACGCGCCATGGATACTGTTTGAGGCTGGAGCTCTTTCAAAGACCAACGACGCCTATGTTTGCACGCTTCTTTTTGACCTAAAACCCGCCGATGTCGAGGAACCTTTGGCTCAGTTTCAGCATACCCTTGCCGCGAGGGACGATCTGAAGCGCTTGATTCAAGACATCAACCAGGCTGTGGGACTGGCAGGCGAGAAGGGCCTTACTAATGCAGTCCTTGACGAAGTCTTTGAAACCAACTGGCCGAGACTCGCAACCAAGCTCGATCAGATCAGGTCCCAGACGTCAGCACCCACCGAGAAAATCCGCACCGAAAGGGAGTTGCTCGAGGATGTTCTAGAGATCCTACGAAGGCAGGAACGCCGCTCGGCGCCAGACCGAGCGTCGAGGCGTTGGACGACATCGCCGTTTGAACTGCTATCGCCGAGGGAAAATGATGCGAATCTCCGCGGGCTACTGGATTTCCGCGCTCACTCACCATCACAAGAAAGAACGAGTGAGTCATAATCCGAAACTCTCGGCGATAAAACCGATCCCGAGGAACCCAAATGAAAGCGCGATGGGCTGGGTTGAGGAATGAAACCAGTCGAAGTCTTCGCAGACCGAACTGACGAGGTGCGGGATGAAGTGTGATATTTGTGGCAAGAACAGTGCGAAGGTCCGACGCCTTACACAGCCCGTCGGCAGGGACAGCTCCAGCTTCCTCGTGCGCAACGTACCTGTGGTTAGCTGTTTGAGCTGCGGCGAGAGCTATCTTACCGCTGAGACGCTCAAGGAGCTCGAGCGAATGCGGCTGCACTGGCGCGAGTTGACCAAACAGGAGAAAGTGCCGGTCGCGACCTTCGTGGGAGCGGCATAGCCTCCCCCCTGCAGTCGCTTCACGGTTCCTCAAGAGCCTTGGAGCATCGCAAGCGTCCGAGCAGCGCGCTAGGCTGGGTTGAGGGACGAAACCCAGCTACACGGCTGAAAATCGGTTACGCGACGACGACGGACACTTCGCCCCGGGCCTTGCGTGTGGGCCTGACGGTGATCTCCACGTCCTGCCCCAGGGCGGTGAGAAACTCTGTGAGGCGCTCGACAGAGAAGTTGCCGGAGCGGTTGCGCATCAATGCGGAGACGTGAGGCTGCTTGATGCCGAGGATTTGTCCCGCTTCAACCTGGGTAAGGCCGCGCTGTTTAATGATGCGGTAAATGTGCAGCGTTAGACGTGCCTTCAGAAGTTCCCGCTCTGGATGAGGAGGGCCGAGGTCGGCGAACACATTCCCGCTGCTGTGTTCTACCCGGACAGGCTTGTTCGTTTTTGTGGTCATGCTAGTTCTGCGTTCGGTTCGGCTAGGCGCAGGTCATGGGAGTAACTCAAATGCTTTACAATGACGTGGGCGTATGAGGGAAAAATCACGTCGGTCGGTTGTCAGAATGCGCGAGATTCTCAAACGCTCGGCCGTCGCCACGACGGCTGCGTCGACGAATCCGATGCGCGCAGCCGCATAGCGATTGAGGAGTTCAAGGGTACGTTGTAAGTCTTGGAGCGTGAGGTGCTCCAGCGTCATCTCGCCGTTCACGAAGGAGTGGATCAGCTTCTGCTCTGCCTCGAGTCCCAGATGAGTGGCCAACAGATAAGCGGCTTCCGGCAGCACAGCGATAGAAACAATCAGCTCAGCTTGTGAACGCTTGAGGAACCCGACCACCCGAGCGTGCCAGTCGTCATCCTGATCGGCCATCGCGTACAGAGGGCCGGTATCAACGAGGATCGAGGGCATCAGCGGCCAAAGCCCTTACCGAGTAATTCCTCAGCGTGTTCGGCCACATCCTTACGCCCGCTTCGGCCGATTGCCACTAGCGACAGGCTGGAACGCCTGGGTCGACGGCGTGAGGCGTAGCGTTCGAGCGCGGTTCTGATGATCTCCGATAGCGTTGTCTGCTCACGTCTCGCAATCTCACGTAACCTGCGCAGTAGATCTTCATCCGCAAAGACTGTCGTCCGTTTCATCTCAACCTCCTGCTGTAGTGCATATATATGCTAGCATATCTTGATCGGCGACTTCAACCCTCCCGTCTTCATCCCCCAGCGGGTTCCCTCCAGGTACGGAGAGCGCCAGAGTGAGAGACTTATCGCAATTCTGTTTGACAGTGCGGCCCCCTTTTGGTAGCGTGGAAGCGAGTTTACCATCGAAATGAACGGTCGCGTCGGTGACCGAAAGGAGCGTGGATGGAGGAATTTCACCGTATTAGTCGGCTGCCTCCGTATGTCTTTAATATCGTAACCGAGCTCAAGGTCAAGGCGCGGGCTCGCGGCGATGATATTATCGACTTCGGGATGGGCAACCCCGATCTGCCGACCCCTCCCCATATCGTCGAAAAACTCTGCGAAGCGGCCCGGAATCCTCGTAACCACCGGTACTCGGCCTCGCGCGGGATTACAAAGCTCCGATCCGCCATCGCCGACTGGTATGCGCGGCGATACGGGGTGGAGATTAATCCTGAGCGGGAGGCAATTGCCACCATCGGCGCCAAGGAGGGGTTGTCGCACCTGGCCTTGGCGGTCGTCGAGCCGGGGGATGTGGCCTTGGTGCCTAGTCCGACGTATCCGATTCATCCGTACTCGGTGATCATTGCCGGGGGGGATGTGCGTAGCGTTCGTCTTGAAGAGGGGACCGATTTTTACGAGGCGCTCGTAACCGCCCACCGTGAAAGTTGGCCGCCGCCCAAACTGCTGATCCTGAGCTTTCCCCACAACCCCACAACCGCCACTGTGGACCTCGCGTTTTTCGAAAAGGTGGTGGCGTTTGCGCAGGAGCATCATTTGATTTTGATTCACGATCTGGCCTATGCGGATCTGACCTTTGACGGCTATCAGGCGCCAAGCCTCCTGCAGGTCCCAGGGGCCAAGGAGATCGGGGTAGAGTTCTTCACGCTCTCCAAGAGCTATAATATGCCAGGCTGGCGGGTCGGGTTTTGCGTCGGAAACCCGCGAATCATTGCGGCCCTGACGCGGCTCAAAAGCTATCTGGATTACGGCATGTTCCAGCCGATACAGATCGCGGCGATCATCGCGCTGAACGGCCCGCAGGCCTGCGTGGGGAAGACGGTAGAGACGTACCGGGTGCGCCGTGATGCGCTGGTGGACGGGCTGAACCGGATCGGGTGGACGCTCTCGAAGCCGAAGGGTACGATGTTTGTCTGGGCCAAGATCCCGGAGGCGTACCTGGGTATGGGTTCTCTGGAATTTTCGAAGTTCCTGCTGGACAAGGCGAAGGTCGCTGTCTCGCCGGGGATCGGGTTCGGACAGTACGGCGATGCCTATGTTCGATTTGCCCTTGTCGAGAACGAGCACCGAACTCGCCAGGCCATCCAGGGCCTCAAGCGGGTGTTGTGAAAAGCAGCGAGTAGCTGTCAGCGGTCAGCGATTAGCTTATAACCTGGTTGATCGCGGTGTGCTGACTGCTGATGGCTGATGGCTGAAAGCTGATGAAGATGTCTACGCTACGGCTGGATAAGTTTCGCGAAGAGTGCGGCGTCGTAGGGATCTACGGCCATTCTGAGGCCGCCAACCTCGCCTATCTGGCGTTGTACGCGCTGCAACACAGGGGACAGGAAAGCGCCGGTATTGCGACGTCTGACGGTGGAGCCTTACATCTTGAAAAGGGTATGGGGCTGGTGGCGGACGTCTTTTCCGAGACCAAGCTTCGTCGCCTCAAGGGTGCGCTGGCCATCGGGCATGTCCGTTACTCGACAACCGGGACCTCGCATCTCAAAAATGCGCAGCCGCTGCTGGCCGGCTACCTGCGAGGCCAGATCGCCTTGGCGCACAACGGCAATCTGACAAACGCTGAGAAGATTCGCCATGATCTCGAAGCGCAGGGCTCGATATTCGGTTCTACGACTGACAGCGAGGTGATCGTTCACCTGATCGCCCGCTCGCGGGAGTCGAACCTGCTGGAGGCGTCCATCGATGCGCTGAGCCAGATTCGGGGCGCCTACTCGCTGGCCATTATGAATGAGACTGAGTTGCTGGGGATCCGCGATCCGTACGGATTTCGTCCTTTATCGTTAGGAAAACTTGGCGATGCGTGGATCCTGGCGTCGGAGAGTTGCGCCTTTGATCTGATCGAGGCGCAATTCGTGCGCGACATCGAGCCCGGCGAATTCATTCGGATCAATGAAAGCGGTGTGCATACGTTCTTTCCGTTCCCACCCGCGCCCAAGTCGCAGTGTATCTTTGAGTACGTCTACTTTTCGAGGCCGGATAGCTTCTTATTTGGGCGATCGGTTGCGGGGATTCGTAAGGATCTCGGCAGGTATCTGGCGCGCGAGCACCCGGTCGAGGCGGATGTAGTAATTCCGGTTCCCGATTCCGGGGTGCCCGCCGCGCTCGGTTTTGCTGAAGAGGCGCATCTGCCGTTTGAGCACGGCCTGATCCGCAATCATTATGTTGGCCGGACCTTTATCGAGCCGAAGCAGGCCATTCGGCATTTTGGGGTAAAGATCAAACTCAATGCCATTCAGGAGTTGCTCGAGGGGAAGCGCGTCGTCGTTGTGGACGACTCCATTGTTCGCGGGACGACCAGCCGGAAGATCGTCTCGATGATCCGGGCGGCCGGCGCCTCTGAAGTCCATGTACGGATCAGCTCGCCCCCCACGATCGCTCCCTGCTACTACGGAATCGACACCCCGACACGTAAGGAACTGATCGCATCCACGCATGATGTCGAGGAGATTCGGCGCTATCTTCGCGCGGACAGCCTCGGCTATCTGAGCCTGAAAGGATTGCAACAGGCAGCCGGAAAAGAGAACCAGGGGACAGCAGATTTTTGCCACGCCTGTTTCAGCGGCTGTTACCCGGTTCCTTTTGTTGAAGAGAATCAGAAGCAACTCCGCCTCTTTACGGATTAGAGACGGCTCGGAGCGCGTGTAGGCATCCTGCTCAAGGGCAGAGGGCTTCCTTCCGGGAGTCGGTCAACCCTGCTCAGACATTGCCGCGATATGGCGTGTCACATTCGTGAGCAACCCCTTTAGGTCGATGAGAAAGAAGAACGCTGCCCGTGTGCCGACACGCAGCATCGGCGTCAATCGCTGTCAGCTACCAGCTATCAGTTAACAAGGAGACACGTTGCATGAGTGAAGCCAGTATCGTATTGCCAACATTTGGCCCGCAGGAATGGAAGATCCTCTGGTTTGTCCTGGTTTCGGCTTTTATCGCCTTGGGGTACGGGGCCTACCTGGCGAAAAAGACCATCCAGGAAGACCCCGGCAGTCAGGCCATGCAGGATGTTGCTAAGGCGATTGAAGAGGGGGCGCTGGCCTATCTTGCGCGACAGGTGAAGACGATGATCTGGTTCGTCATCGCCATCACAATCGGCCTCTTCTTCATGTATCGCGCGCTCTACGAGGGGATGCTCCTGCCGCTTGGCGTGGCGCTCGCCTTCTTGATGGGGGTTGCAGCCTCCTATGGGGCAGGGTACGTCGGCATGTTGCTGGCCGTGAAGGGCAATGTGCGGACGGCGGCAGCCGCGCTCCACAGCTTCAAACATTCGTTGGAGGTCGCATTTCGGGCCGGGACTGTCTCCGGGATGTTTACCGTCGGGCTCGGGCTCCTCGGTGCCACGATCATCTTCCTGCTGTTCAAAGAGAATGCCATGAAGATCCTGGTGGGCTTTGGCTTTGGCGGGTCGCTCGCCGCCCTCTTCATGCGCATGGGAGGCGGCATCTTCACCAAGGCGGCCGACGTCGGGGCCGACCTGGTCGGGAAGGTGGAAAAGGGGATTCCGGAAGATGACCCGCGTAATGCCGCTACGATCGCCGACAACGTGGGCGACAACGTGGGCGACTGCGCCGGGATGGCGGCCGACGTCTTCGAGTCGTATGAGGTGACGCTGGTGGCGGCGATTATCCTGGGAGCCGGGGCGATGCTGGATAAGGATTTTGTCGAGTCGTTCGGCGGAGCCGCCAATGCCTCCAAGGTCGTCCTGGCCCTGATCATCTACCCCCTCTTAATCCGTGCCGTAGGCGTCTTCGGCTCCATCCTCGGGACCTGGTGCGTTCGTGGTAAGGACGATCCCAACATGAACCCGATGAGGCCGATCAATGTCGGCTTCTGGGTGGCGGCCCTCAGCTCCGTCGTCGGCTTCTGGGTCGTCAGCTACCTCTACCTTGGCGACATCGTGAGCGACAAATACGGCGCCCTCTGGTGGCGTGTGTTCCTGGCCAATGTCATGGGGATCGCCCTGGCTCTGCTGATCCAGTGGCTGACGGAATATTTCACCGCGACCGACAAGAAGCCTGTGACCGAGATCGCCTATTCCAGCCGGACTGGGCCGGCCACGCTGATCCTCTCTGGATTTGCCGCGGGTCTGGAGTCGAGCGTGTGGGCCATCCTGGCCATTGCTGCGACCATCTTTGGTGCCGTCAGTATCTTTGGCGGGAGCTTTGCACTGTCAGCATATGGGATCGCCCTGGCCGGGCTTGGGCTGCTGGCGACCACCGGCTTCGTGCTGGCCGAGGATACCTTCGGTCCCATCTCCGACAACGCGAACGGCATCTTCGAGATGTCGGGGGCGCTAAAGAACAACCCGAAAACGCCGTCGGGGATCGAGGCCCATCGGATTGTCGCCAAGCTCGACGCCGTCGGCAATACGACCAAGGCTCTGACAAAGGGGCTGGCCATCGCCACCGCGGTCATCGCCGCTGTCTCTCTTTTCCGCTCCTTCATCGACGAAGCGCAGCTCTTCGAGCAGGGGATTCAGGTGAACCTGCCGGAGGTCTTCATCGGCTTCCTGATCGGGGGGGCGGTCCCGTTCCTCTTCTCTTCGTTTGCGATCCAGGCGGTGAGCCGGGCGGCCTTTCTCCTGGTGGAAGAGGTGAGACGGCAGTTCAGAGAGAAGCCGGGGATCATGGAGTTCAAGGAGAAGCCGGACTACGGTCGGTGCGTGGAGATCGTGACCGCTGCGGCGCAGAAGGAGTTGCTTGGGCCAGGCGTCCTGTCGATCGTCAGTCCGATCCTGGTCGCCTTCGCGTTCGGCGCGCCGGCACTGGGGGGCTTCCTCGCCGGCGCGATTCTCACCGGCCAGCTTATGGCGGTGTTCCTCTCCAACACCGGCGGCGCGTGGGATAATGCCAAGAAGAAGATCGAAGAGGGGCTGTTCGGCGGAAAGGGGACCGACTGCCACAAAGCCGCCGTCATTGGCGATACGGTCGGCGACCCGTTCAAGGACACCGCCGGACCGGCTATCAACCCCATGATCAAGGTCATGAACCTGGTTGCGATCCTGATTGCCCCCTTGGCAATCCGCCAGATAAGCTGGGGCACGCGGGGTATGATCGTGTTAGCGTGCGCGATCATCCTGGGGCTGTCAGTGCTCTTCAGCAAGCGCGGCTCCATCGTGGTGGAAGAAGAGCCCGTAGCCGCCGCGAAGGCGGAGACCAGCCGCGCGCACTAATCGACCGACGACCTTTTCCCTCAATGTCCTGCCGGTCATCCTGACAGAGGATACGGTGATGGTCGTCGGCGTGGAAACGACAATAACCAGTCAGATCAGAACGTCTAACTGGAGGTGTACGTGCAACGGCCCTTCAGGGCAGGTAAAGCCCTAGAGGGCCGTTGCATTTATAGGGGCGAGCGCTGATTTGCCTTACGCTGCATTGACAGGAAGATCGCGGCGGCCTTGACACTGGGAGTACCGATGGTTATACTTCCGGTATGAAAACCGCCGTATCGGTTCCTGACGAGATCTTCAAGCAGGCCGAAAGGTTGGCCAAGCGGGCGCGCATGTCTCGCAGTCGACTGTTCAGTGAGGCGCTCCGGGAGTACGTCGCACGCCATGCCCCGGAGGAGGTGACCGAGGCGATGGACCGCGTGTGCGGGGAACTGGGGGAAGCCGCAACGGACGAGTTCACGGTCGAGGCGGGGCGTCAGATTCTGGCGCACAGCGAATGGTGATTTCGCAGGGCGAGGTCTGGTGGGCGGATCTACCGGCACCTACCGGACCCGTCCCCGGCTTTCGGCGTCCTGTCGTTGTGGTCCAGGGAGACGGCTTAAACCGCAGTCGGATCGGTACGGTCGTATGTGTTCCATTGACCAGCAATCTCAAGTGGGCTGCCGCGCCCGGCAACGTGATGCTGTTGCCCCGCGTCACCGGGCTGACCAGGGAGTCGGTCGCTAATGTGTCGCAGTTGGTAACTATTGACAAGGCCTACCTTGCAGAACGGGTCGGCAAACTTCCGGTCGCAAAGGTACAACTAATCCTGGCTGGTATCGATGTCGTGCTGGGCCGATAGACTTCCGGTCGGCTAGACCACAGAGCAGGGGGCAGACCCAACAATGGGGAAGGTGTACGACGAGATCGATAACGAGCTGCGTACATTCATCGAGGAGCAGCGGATGTTCTTCGTAGCAACCGCCCCACTCGATGGCACGCAACAGATCAATCTATCGCCGAAGGGACTGGATTCGCTGAGGATACTCGGCCCGCGCGAGGTCGCGTATCTGGACTACGTCGGTAGCGGCGTGGAAACGATCGCGCACTTGAAAGAGAACGGCCGGATCGTCGTCATGTTGTGCGCACTGGACGGACGATCGAAGGTCGTACGCCTTCATGGGTACGGCGACGTCTTGGAGCCCACGAATTCCGAATACCGGCGACTGCGTCCGTTCTTTCCGGTCCACCCGTCCGACCGGGCGATTATCCGCATCTCGATCCGCCGTATCTCGGTGTCGTGTGGCTTTGGCGTTCCGGTCTATCGATTTGAGCGGGAGCGGTCTGAGCTGATCGACTGGTCGGAACGCAAGGGTGCCGACGGCCTCAGACAGTATCAGCTTACAAGGAACGCCGCCAGCATCGATGGGCTCCCGGCGATCACGTGGCTACCACAACCGGAAGGTCCCGATGAGCCGTCGGTCGGCTGATGGATATGAGCAGCCGACGATTGCACCCACCTGTCTACGTACGGATATGCACAGGCAGATGGGGTATGAAAGTTGTGAGTTCTGGCAAAATTCCCCCTCGCCCCCCTTTATCAAAGGGGGGGAACAGGGAGAATTGAGACGGGGATTTCAGGACGAGAGAGGGAGACTTTCCGGGCAATCCCGCATGCGCTGCCCGCGCGCCCATGGGCATGACAGTTATGACGCCCAGCGCAAAATCCCCCCCTTTTAAAAGGGGGGTCAGGGGGGATTTCGGGACCCGAGTGAGACACTTTCGAAGCGATACCTAACAGGAGACAGAGCGTAGAATGCCAGCCTATATGATTCTCGATATTGAGGTCAGCGATCCGATTGGCTTTGAGCAGTACAAGCGAGTGGCCCCGCCCGCCTTGGCCGTGTATGGCGGCCGGTATCTGGCGCGTGGGGGTCGAACCGACATACTGGAAGGTAAGTGGGTTCCCAGCCGACTGGTGATTCTGGAATTTCCGGATGCGGCCCGCGCGAAGCAGTGGCTCGAATCCCCGGAGTATCGTGAGGCGAGAGACCTGCGCCGCCAGAGCGCGACGACGAACATCGTCGTCATCGAGGGGGTAGAGTAACTATCTATTCACACCGCATCACGGGTCGAAATACGGTTGACAATGGGTCCTGTTCATACTACAAGGACTGGACGGAGACCGTATGAACACCATGCCTCTCCTCTTTTCAAGGTTGCGCCATTGTCCGATCCTCGATGCTGAGGGTCGGCTGGTAGGTCAGCTTAAGGACCTGATTATCCTGCCATTGGGGGTCCTGCCTCCGGTGACTAAGTTCGTGGTCCTGACGTCCGACAAGGAGGAGCTGATTCTGCCCTGGGAGGCCGTGGCTCGCCTGGAACAGGAGCCGGCGGCGATTCACCTGTCGTCGCAGCGTGAGGCGCTGCAGCCGATCGAGCCGCGAGCCGAAGAGATGGGGTTAGGCAGGACGCTCGTGGATCGGAAGGTCGTAGATACGAAGCGCCACAAAGTGATCCGGGTTAACGACCTTGAGTTCCAGGAGGCGCAGGGACGACTACACCTGGTCGCGGTGGAGTGCGGGCTCCGGAGTCTCTTACGACATCTGGTCTCCGATGCCTCTGTTGAACGGATCGAGCGCCTGTTCAATGCGCGGTTGGAACGGGAGACGATTGCGTGGGAGGTGGTCGAACCGGTCGAGACGGAGCTGACCAAGGCCAAGCACCGCGCAACCTATGCCAAACTGGCAAAACTCCATCCGGCCGACATCGCCGACATCATCGAGGAGCTGAACCCAAGTGAGCGCGCGACCGTGCTGGCGGCGCTGGATGAAGAGACCGCGGCCGAGACGCTGACCGAGACGGAGCCGGAGGTTCAGAGCTCGATGGTTCAGATGATGGAGAGTGAGCAGGCTGCCGACATCCTGGAGCGTATGGAACCGGACGAGGCGGCGGATATCTTGAGCGACCTGCCGGAAGAGAAGGCGCAGGAGCTTCTGGACACGATGGAAGAAGAGGAGGCTCAGGAGGTGGTTGAACTGCTGACGCACGAGGAGGACACCGCCGGCGGGCTGATGACCACTGAGGTGTTTACACTGCCGCCCGACCTCACCATGGTTGACGCGATTGGCCGGCTCCGCTCCGCTGAGGGGGCTGAGGCCGAGACGATCTATTACATCTACGTCACCGACGACCTGGATCGGTTGCTTGGGGTGCTGAGCCTTCGAGATCTGATCCTGGCCGATCCGGGCCGGCGCCTTGATGACATTATGGTGCGGCAGGTCATCAGCGTGCGACCGGAGACCGACCTGCGCGAGGTTGCGGAGACCTTTACCAAGTATAATTTATTGGCAGTGCCGGTTGTAGACGAGGGGGGGGAGTTGAGAGGGATCATCACAGTCGATGACGTCCTGAACCTGATCCTCCCAATGATATGGAAGCAGCGCGTAGCGAAAAAGTACATTTAGGCTACTCGACAGCACCCTCAATAGAATTAATAGGTTATAAGGTATATCCTGTCTCCTGTTCCGTCCTAGTACCTCATGTTGCTACCATTTTGGGTTCCTCTCCTAAAAAAATATGGGCCTTTTTTCTTGACACACACTCGACAGGTGAGATAAAAGAAGGTGCCGGCTACTCCGGGCAAGGAGTAGGGGTTCTGTTTAGAAAATCTTTGCTGATGGCAGCCCGTGATGGGCTGGTGAGGGAAAGCGGTGAGCCCACTTGCATAAGGCGGGCAATCCCGCTGCTGCCCCGCAACTGTAATCGGCGTCGAAATCCGCATAGTGCCACTGCCCTGAACACAATACAGGGTGGGAAGGCGCGGATAGTAGGTTAAGCCGAGAGCCAGGATACCTCTTCATCACTACGAATGCGGACCTTCCGAGGGGAGGGGTTCGAGATGAAAGAAGACGAAACATTCTCGAAAACCCAACCTTTGAGGTTGGGTTTTTTGTTTGTAGGCCGTGAAGAGAGCGGTGGGCCCACAGATGGGGCGTCCCGCCAACCGCGGGTGCTCTCGGTCGCCCCGGAAGACCTTCCGGTTATCATCCGACTGCTCCTCCGTGAAGGCCCAAGGGACTATGTCCTCCGTAAGACCAAGGCAGGTAAGCTGCTTTTGAACCGGCGCGACGAGACCGTCGGGTAACAATTCAGTATTCCGATAGCCAGCGAGTTCTCACTCCGTATTGTGGAGTGGAGAAGGGTAGCCAGCCACGGATGAAGAGCCGTGGCTGGCTTTTTTGTTTGAGAAGCCTCTTGAATCACCCGGAGGCGGCTACTCTGAGGAGACGCGAGGAGGTTAACACGCTATGACCTGTGAAGTTGTGCTCCTCGTTGGCCATGGCAGTCGCGAGCCTTCTGGAAACGAGGAGTTCCTCCAACTTTCGGAACAGATGAGGAAGGCTGTGGTCGGCGCCATGACGGAGGTTTGCTTCGTTGACTCGGCAGAGCCGGACATCCCCACCGGGTTAGACGCCTGTGTGCGCATGGGGGCGCAGGAGGTTGTGGTGCTGCCCGTGATGCTGTTCGCGGCCGGCCACGTCAAAGTGGAGATCCCATCTGAAATCGATCTGGCGCGAGTACGCCACCCAGAGATCAGGTTCCGCTACGGGCGACCCTTCGGGCTTCACCCGAAGATGCTGCAGATCCTTGACCAGCGCCTCGGGGAGATCGAGGGCGCGCTTCCTGGCGCGCCAGAGGAGACGGCTGTCCTACTGGTCGGCCGTGGCAGCAGCGATCCGGACGCCAATGGCGACGTGTGTAAGTTGGCGAGGCTGCTGTGGGAGAGGCGAAGGTTCGGCTGGGTGGAGAGCTGCTTCATCGGCATCACCAAGCCCGACTTTGCTGAGGGGGTTCGTCGATGCGTGGCGCTGGGCGCACGACGGCTTCTGATCCTGCCGTACCTGCTGTTCTCAGGGGTCCTTATTCGACGGATCGGGATGCGCTTGCACGAGTTGCAGCGCTTGTACCCGAACATCGCCATGGGCGTGGCCAGATACCTTGAAGGCCATCCAAATCTGGTAACCGTACTACTGGAGCGGTATGAGGAGGCCCGTTATGGGACCGCAGTTATGAACTGTGAGATATGCAAGCAACGAGTCTTGGTAGGTCATGAGGCAGTGACCCCTCTGCCTGCGGCCGTGGTGCCGGGATAGGAAGGTTACGCCGTGCAGCCTAAGCAGACCCTTCTTCCCACGTCACGCCACGTCACGGTCCTTGCGCCCGAGGCGATCGAGGTCGAGTCATTCCGGATCATCGAGCAAGAGATGGGGCCGCACGACTTCTCGGTCCTCGAGTGGCCGGTGGTGCAGCGGGTGATTCACTCGACGGCCGACTTCGATCTGGGTTCAAGTCTCGTCTTCCACCCGCGAGCCATTGAGGCCGGGATTGCCGCCATTCGGAGTGGGTGTGATGTTGTGGTGGACGTCCGGATGGTGCAGGCGGGGATCAGTGCTGCCCTGCTCGAACGGTTTGGCGGCCATGTGCGCTGCTTTATGGCCGATCCCGATGTGGTCGAGCTGGCCAAGGTGAATGGGACGACGCGAGCCATCCAGTGCGTGCGCAAGGCAGCACAAAAGGTGCCAGGGGCGATCTATGCCATCGGCAACGCCCCGACGGCGCTCCTTGAGCTTGTGCGCCTGATCGAGGACGGCGAGGCGAGCGTAAGCCTTGTCATCGGGGTGCCGGTCGGCTTTGTGGCTGCGGTGGAATCGAAGGAGCAGCTCCGGACGCAGGGCCTGGTGCCTTATATCACCAATCACGGCCGGAAGGGTGGCACGCCCGTTGCCGTCTCGATCGTTAACGCCCTCTTGCGTATTGCGCAGGGGCGTGGGGAGCCGGCAAGGTGAAGCTCTATGCGATCGGCGTGGGTCCTGGCGCCCCGGACCTGATCACCGTCCGGGCTGCCGGGATCTTGCGCCGAGTTCCCGTCATCTTCTGCCCGCGCACGGCCATGGGAACCACGAGTCAGGCGCTTACGGTCATCCGCCTTTGCCTGGACCAGAACCGACAGCAGATCGTTGAGCTTACGTTTCCGATGGAGAAGGAGCAGGATGAGCTTGCGGCGCATTGGGAAGAGGCTGCTTCAGAGCTCATGGCCCATCTCGTCAGGCACGGCGAGGGCGCCTTCGTCGCCCTCGGGGACGTGTCACTCTACTGTACTTTCACCTACCTCCGGCCGTTCCTTGAGGCAGACCACCCGGAACTCGAGATCGAAGTGGTCCCCGGTATCCCCTCCTTCTCTGCGATGGCAGCCTCTCTCGGAATGTCTTATGGTCAAGGGGATGACAAGATCGCCATGCTGCCCGCCACCTTCGCCCCGGATCGGCTCGCCCGTGTTCTCCGCGATTTCGACACCGTGATCCTGATGAAGATCCATCGGGTCCTGGACGATGTCCTCGACACGCTTGAACGGCTGAATCTGACCGAGCATGCCACGTTCATGACCAGGTGCGGGATGCCGGATCAGGAGGTGGTCTATGATGTTCGTACCCTTCGCGGCACGCGGCCCAGCTACTTCTCCATCATCCTGGTGTCGAAGAGTACCCGCCCGAGGGTCGCGGCACCGGCCATGCCCCCGAAGATGGGTTCTGTATCTGCCCCTACTTCGACCGCCTCCCCGATGAGAGCCGAAGCACCCAGCAAGACTGGCGGTAAGCTGTTCCTGGTCGGATTCGGGCCTGGCAACCACGATCACTTGACGTTCAAGGCTCAGGCGGCCATCGAAGAAGCTGAGGTCGTCATCGGCTACAGCACTTATATCCGCCTCGTGCGCGACCTGCTCAACGGTAAAGAGGTCCACTGCACCGGCATGACCGAGGAGCTGGCGCGGGCTGCCAAGGCCGTGGGTTTGGCCTATGCGGGTCGGAAGGTCGCATTGCTCAGCAGTGGCGACGTAGGCATCTACGGGATGGCGGGGCCGACCTTCGAGATCTTGAAGTCGAGGGGGTGGCGAAAAGGGTGCGGGGTAGAGGTGGAAGTGATCCCTGGGATCACAGCGCTCAGCGCCTGCGGGTCGATTCTAGGGGCGCCCCTCGGTCATGACTTTGCGGCTATCTCGCTGAGTGATCTGCTCACCCCTTGGGAGCTGATCGTCCGCCGACTTGAGGCTGCCGCCAGAGCGGACTTTATCATCGCCCTCTATAACCCCAAGAGCGGACGTCGGACCGAGCAAATCGTGGAAGCCAGGAGGATTCTTCTGACGTACAGGCGGCCTGACACGCCCGTGGGGATCGTGAAGAGCGGGTTGCGGAAGGGTGAGCACGTGGTCCTGACCACACTGGACGATCTGCTTAACCACGAGATCGGGATGCTGACAACGATCTTGGTCGGCAATACGACCACCTTCACGTATGAGGGTTTGATGATTACGCCACGTGGCTACCAGCATAAGTATGACCTGGATAACCTGGAAGGGGCGGCGACAGTCGCAGAGGAGCCGTGAGTCTGGAGAAGCGGGGGCTAATCATCGTCTACACGGGGGACGGGAAGGGAAAGACCACTGCTGCCCTCGGCCTTGCGCTCCGGGCGGTAGGGGCGGGGCTGAAGGTGCGGATGCTTCAGTTCATCAAGGGGGAGTGGAAGCCGGCGGAGCTGAAGGCGGCGAAGTGGCTCGCGCCCGCCTTCTCCATGGAGCAACTGGGGATCGGCTTTGTTACCTATAAGCCGAAGCGTCCTTATGAGGCGCATCTTCAGGCGGCGCAGGCAGCGTGGGCACAGGCCAAGGTCGAGATCGCCTCCGGCCACCAGGATCTGCTGATCCTGGATGAGATCAACAACGCCTTTCAGCTCAATCTCCTCTCGGTCAGGGAGGTCGTGGGCGCGCTTCAGGGCAAGCCCGAAGCTCTCCATGTCGTCCTGACCGGCCGGGGGGCGCCGCCTGAGATTATCGAGCTGGCCGACCTCGTGACGGAGATGAAGGCGATCAAGCACCCCTATGAGAAAGGGATCCGAGCACAGTACGGGATCGATTTCTGATTGCGAAGTGAACACCGGTCAGCTATCAGTGGTCGGCTCTCTGTAGTTTTCTTGAAAGCTGACGGCTGAGCCCTGAAGGCTGCTTTGTAATGGCTGAATCCAAGAGAGGAAAGGGGCTGCGGGAGGGGTACTCGACCGGCTCCTGTGCCGCAGCCGCGGCCAAGGCGGCCGCGCTGTTGCAGCTCACCAGGACCGCGCCGGAAGCGGTGACGATTAACCTGCCGATCGGGGGGCGGGCAACCTTCAGGGTCCAGCAGTGCCATCTTGGGGCAGATTGGGCGAGCGCTTCTATCATCAAGGATGCGGGCGATGACCCCGACTGTACGCACGGGGCGGAGATCGTAGCAGAACTCTCCTTGCGGGGAGAGCCCGGAATCGGAATCGAGGGCGGAGCGGGCGTGGGTCGGATTACGAAGCCGGGCCTAGGAATTGCGATTGGTCAGGCCTCGATCACGCGAGTCCCGCGCCGGATGATCAGCGAATCGGTCGGTGAAGCTTTGGCCCTTGGCGGATACGGCGGCGCCAGGGTGCTGATCACCGTGCCTCATGGTGAGGAGTTGGCGAAGCGGACCATGAATACCCGTCTGGGCATCGTCGGCGGCATCTCGATCCTGGGGACCAGTGGGATTGTCAAACCGTATTCGACCGCCGCCTACAAGGTGAGCATCGTGCAGGCGATCGATGTCGCGACCGCCATCGGCTTGGATGAGGTGGTCCTCACCACGGGCGGGCGATCTGAGGAGTATGCTATGCGCCATTTCCGCCTTCGAGAAGAAGCCTTCGTGCAGATGGGGGATTGGGTAGGCTTTGCTCTCACCTACCTGGCGAAGAAGAGGATCGGCAAGGTTAGTATCGCCGGCATGATCGGAAAACTGTCCAAGGTCGCGAATGGGGACCTCCATACTCATGCCAGTCGGTCCGACGTCGACCTGGATGGTCTAGCTGCACTTGCCGCCTCCTGCGGGGCTGATGCTGAGACGATGCAGGCGGTGCGACGCAGCAACACTGCTCGTGAGGCCCAGGAAATCGTCCTGGCACAGGATGTGGTAGGCTTCTTTGACCAGGTGGCCGAAAGGGTCGCTGGGCGGTGCCATGCCTACGTAAAGGGCGCATTCACGGTGCAGTGCATCCTTACCGATTCAGATGGGGCGGTCCTAGGACGCGCCACCGCCTAACGGAGAGGCGGTGAGTCAGACGCTCGCTGTCGTGGGTATTGGCATGGAGGGGAGGGAGAGCCTCACCCGTCGGGCGCTTGCCATCGTCCTGAAGGCTGAGGTGTTGGCTGGCGGAGCGCGCCTACTCGATCTCTTCCCCGAGGTACAGGCCGAGCGGGTGCGGATAGGCTCCCATGTGGATGAGGTGGTCGGGTCCCTTGCGTCTCGCCTCGGCGAGAAGCGGATCGTAATGCTGGCAACCGGCGATCCGAATTTCTATGGCATCACGAGGGTGCTCCTGCGCCACGTCCCTCGGGAATCGCTTACGATCGTGCCGAACGTCAGCGCCATGCAGTGGGCCTTCGCCAAGGTGGCCGAACCCTGGGAGGATGCCACCTTCCTGAGCGTTCACGGGCGGAGCATGGAGCGATTGCCGGAGCTGGTGAGAGGACGGCCCAAGCTTTGCCTCTTCACCGATGAGACGAACTCGCCATCCGCCGTCGCCAGGGCACTGCTTGAGGCTCATATCGATGGCTATCGGGCGATCCTGTGTGAGGACCTGGGCGGGCCAGCGGAGCGGATCACCCGGACCACCCTGGCGGCGCTCGTCGAGCTGAAGGCCGATCCTGTCAATACCCTGATCCTCCTGGCCATCCAAGATGCTCCGGAGGTGGGGGCGACCTGGGCACCTGGCCTGCCGGAAGAGGCCTTCGATCATCGCACACCACACGCCGGCCTCATCACAAAACGTGAGATCCGAGTCCTGAGCCTAGCGGCGCTCAAGCTTACACCCCGAAGCATCGTCTGGGATATCGGGGCCGGATCTGGCGCCGTCGCCATCGAGGCGGCGAAGATCGCTCGCGATGGTCGGGTCTTTGCGGTGGAGAAAAACGCTGAGGATGTGGCGATCATTCGAGGGAATGTGACCCGATTCAAGGTCGGTAACGTCCATATCCTTCACGCGAAGGCGCCGGCCGGTCTCGAGACACTCCCAGATCCCGATGCTATTTTCATCGGCGGCAGCAGCGGCGCGATGCGGGCGATCCTCGTGGAGGCATCGCGCCGCCTGCGTCCAGGGGGGCGGATCGTAGTGAACGCCATCACCATGGAGACGCTGCACGAGGCGGTGAGCGTGTTCCGCGATCTGCAATTCGACCACGAGGCGATCCTGGTGAATGTCGCCCGCTCGAAGCCGCTTCAGGGCAAGCTGTCGTTCGAGGCCCTGAATCCGGTCTACATCGTCACGGCATGGCGCGCGGGTGACCGTGAGCTTTTAACCCACCTTCAGAATTGAAAGGAGGCTCTCGATGAGAACAATGCGGCTGTGGGTGAGCATCGGTCTGATGGCCGTAGTCCTGGCGTTCCCTGTAGCCGGGTGGAGTGCCCAGGACAAAAGTGCCGTGGGTTCGCTGAGTAGGTACGATCCCAAACAGTTGGTCTTCGTGGCCAACCGCGACTCCAATGATGTGGCAGTCATCGACAGCCAAACCGACGAGATTGTGTCGAGGATCGCCTTGGGGAACTTCGCCAATGGGCACATGGCGATGCTCACAAACGACGGCAAGAAACTGCTGGTCTCTGCCACGGGAAAGGATCGCTTCCTGATCATCGACCTGGCGACCCTCACAATCGAACGGACCGTTGCGACCGGACGCTCGCCGGAGCACTTTGATATCACCAGCGATGATCGCCTGGCCTACGTTGGCAACATCGAGGACTCAACCGTTTCAGTGATCGATCTGCAGGATGGGAAGGAACTGCACCGCCTGGCCGGCTTCTTTGAGCCCCACGGTTTCAACGTGATGCCGGATGGGTCGAAGGTCTATGTGTCGAATTTTGGCGCTCACCAGGTGGGTGTCGTGTCCGTGCCGAGGCAGCAGCTTGCGAAGCGGCTCGCCGTGGGCGACGCGCACCGATTCGCGGTCAGAGACCCCGGTCGCTACCTCAGCCAGATCAAGGGGATTGCGAACCCGACGTTGACCATGGATGGGAAATTCGCCTATGCCGCAGATGGGGATGGCGGTGAATTGGCAGTGATTGATACACGGACCGACAGGGTCGTGACGACCTTCAAGGTGGGTGAAGAGCCGTGGCGGGCTTACGCGTCACCGGATGGCCGGTGGATGTTGGTTCCCAATAACGGGGACGAGACCGTATCGGTCATCAGTACGGCCACCCACAAGGTGGTCACCACTTTAAAGGGTGGTCGCGAGATGACGGGGATCAACTTTGTCCAGGGCGGCAAGAAGGCCTATGTGATCAGCAGCGGCGACAGCACGGTCTATGTGTACGATATGCAGGGCTTCCGCCTGCTCAATCGATTGAAGATCGGGACCAACCTGGCGCTCGAGACCGCCTCCACGACCGCTGATGGCAACAGGATCTACCTGGCCTCATCGACGGACGACTCGGTCTACGTGATTGATGGGGCCACCGACCAGGTGAAGCGGATTGCCAACGTCGGGCGCTATCCGTGGGCGGTGACGATCCTAGGTGCGGCCAGCCCCAACTACTGCCACTGATGGCGCATGTTCCGGAGCTCAGGTACCACGTTCCGGGCCTGAAACGAGACGGGTGAAGGTTTCAGTCGTTTCCGCTTTCGCGATCATGCTCCTGGTGGGGCGAGGGTATGCGTTCGGTCTCGAACTGGATGGTCAGCCGCCCTCGTTACGCCAGGCGCTTATCCTGGCGATCCAGAGCCACTATGTCGAGGAGGTCGATATGAGCGCGCTACAGTCGCTCTCTGTCCAGGAGATTGTGGCCAGGCTGGATCGGGACAGCTCGCTCCGCAAGGTCAAACCCTCTTCTCTTGAGTTCATTCGCGGGCTTGAGCAGGAGCGTTCGGTCTCCGGGCTGACGATGCGCTCGAAGGCGATTGGCTACCTTCGGATCGGGTTCTTCGGTCGACGGACGGTTCAGGATCTGGTCAGGACGCTGGAGGCGCTCCCGTCGTATCGGTGCTCTGGCCTGATCCTCGACCTTCGGGACAATCCGGGTGGCAGGGTTGAGACAGCCCTTCAGCTCGCGGGACTGTTTCTCCCAGTGGGGGTCTCTCTTGGCCGCTACCACGGTCGTGGAGCAGAAGAACAATTGTATGTCTCGAACGGGCTAGGGCGCAGGACAGAGTTGGTCGTTATCCTCATCAACCGTGGTACGGCGAGCAGTGCCGAGCTGTTGGCTGGCCTGTTCCGATACTACGATCGGGCCCGCTTGGTGGGAACCTCTACGGCAGGGAAGGTCACAGTGCAGGCGGCCCTTCCGCTCGATCATCGGCACGTGCTCTTTCTCACCACTGGCCGCTATCGCTTTCCCGATGGCTCCGCCGTGGCTGCGACGGGGCTTCGACCTGATGACGAAGTCTCCGGAGAGGCTGAAGCCTTCATCAAGGCCCAAACGATCGTCATGGATCATGGTGCGAGGTGCGAGGGGCGGAGTGCGACGCACGAAGGACGAGGCGAGACATCGGTTCGGACTGAGTGAGCGGCGGGGTCTGTACCGCGCCATCTACTCGCGGCGCGACATCCGGGCCCAGTTTCGCCCCGATCCGGTCCCGGCAGCCCTGCTGGTTCGCCTCCTCCGGGCGGCCCACCATGCCGGCTCGGTCGGTTTCATGCAACCGTGGAACTTCGTAGTCGTGCGAGACCTAGACATCCGACGCGCGATTCACACTGCCTTCTTGCAGGAGCGGGAGCGGGCGGCGGGGCTCTACGAGGAGCCGCAGCGCTCGCACTTCTTGTCGCTCAAGCTCGAAGGGATCCTGGAGGCGCCGCTCAACCTGTGTGTTACTTGCGACCCGGAGCGGGGGGGGCCGCATGTCCTGGGTCGGAGCGCCGTTCGCGAGACCGATCTGTTCAGCACCTGCTGTGCCATCCAAAACCTCTGGCTGGCGGCGCGCGCTGAAGGGATCGGGGTGGGCTGGGTCAGCATTCTGCAGCCATCGGAGCTTAAGGCGATCCTTGGCATCCCGGGGCGGATCATCCCTGTGGCCTACCTGTGCCTTGGATTCGTGAGGGGGTTTCCCCATGAGCCGGAACTTCAGCGGACCCGCTGGCGCACAAGGCTTCCCCTCAGCGATCTGGTCTTTGCCGAGCGGTGGGGTGAGTCGCCTGGAGCAGAGTTTGCCGCTGCCTTCAATGCCCTCGAACGAGGAATGCGCCCATGATGCAGGTGAAGGGAGGAACTGTCTACTTCGTCGGCGTGGGGCCTGGCGATCCTGATCTGATGACAATCCGGGCGAAGCGGGTGATCGATCAGGCAGACCTGATCCTCTACACGGGATCGCTACTGGGTCAGGAGGGGTTTCAGGAGAGGAAGATGACCGCCAAGCTGATCGACAGCGCATCCCTTCACCTTGCCGAGCTCGTGGAGCTCATGCAGCAGGCAGCAGCAGCAGGAGAGGTAGTGGCGAGGGTCCATGACGGGGATCCCAGCCTCTTCGGGGCGATTGCTGAGCAGATCGCCCCGCTGGAGGCCGCAGGCATCCCTTGCGAGGTGATCCCTGGCGTGAGCGCAGCCTTTGCGGCAGCGGCCGCCCTCAGAGCGGAGCTCACCATCCCAGAGCTGTCTCAAACCGTGATCGTCACCCGGATGGAGGGGCGGACGCCCGTACCTGAGCGGGAGCGGCTCCGGGATCTGGCCAGCCATCGGACCACGCTTGCGTTGTATCTGAGTATTGCCCTGATCGACGAGGTGGTAGCGGAACTGCAGACCGCCTACCCAGCGGAGACACCGGTTGTCGTCGTCCAGCGGGTGAGCTGTCCTGACCAGCAGATCCTACGCGGCACGCTCGCCGATATCGCCGACCAAGTGAAGGCGGCTCGGATGCGCACGCAGGCCGTGATCTTGGTTGGCCCGGTCCTTACGCCTGATCTCCGGCAGAGCTGGGATATGCAGTCGAAGCTCTATGACCGGAGATTTGCCCACGCCTTTCGTCGTGGTGAACCGACATGAGTATTGCGGTCATCACCGTGACCAGGCGAGGGATGGCGCTCGGACAGAAGATCTTGGGGGGCGAGCCTCGCGCTGTCCTCTACCTCCCGGAGCGCTATGGACCCCCGCCAAGCGATCGGGTGCGCATCTTTTCAGGCGATCTCAGGGCGCTTCTGACGCAGATCTATCCTCAGTATCCTGGGTTCGTCTTCCTGATGGCGACCGGGATCGTGGTCCGCCTGATCGCCCCGTTGATCAAGGACAAACGGGAAGATCCGGCCATCGTGGTCATGGACATCACAGGGCGGTTCGCCATCAGCCTCCTCTCCGGCCACCTGGGGGGCGCTAATACCTTAGCCAGGCGGATGGCGGCGATGACCGGGGCAACCGTTGTGGTGACCACCGGTACCGACCTCTGCGGGACGATCGCCCCCGATCTGATGGCGCTGGAAATCGAAGGCGAGGTGGATGACTTCGAGGCGATGAAGCGGGTAAGCGCCGCGCTTGTGGATGGGGAGCGGGCCGCGGTGCTGGATTTAGGCGGCGTAGACCCGCCGTCATTGCGCTGCGCGCTCCCGTCGAACGTGGAGCGTGTCCCTAGCCTGGAGGCGCTGGCCACATCAGAAGCGATCGCGGCCATCGTGATCACCAATCGGCTGCTTGACCTCACTGCCGCCCTGCCTGGGAAATCGGCAGTGATCCTGCATCCGAAGAACCTGGTCGTCGGTGTGGGGTGTCACCGGGGCACCTCGGCTGAGGAGATCGTACAGGCCATCCAACGGGTCCTGGTCGATGCTGGGCTGTCGATCAAGAGCGTCCGGTGTCTGGCGACAGTGGAGGTCAAGCGAGATGAGGCTGGGCTGCAAGAGGCCGGAAGGCGGCTTGGACTCCCGCTTCGGTTCTGCGCGAAAGAGGCGCTAAATCAGATGGCGCACATACCGAATCCGTCCAACGCGGTAGTGAAGTACGTTGGCGTCCAGGGCGTGGCGGAACCAGCGGCTTTGCTGCTCTCCGGCGGGCGGCTGGTGGTGGAGAAGGTGAAATCAGGGAACGTGACAGTGGCAGTGGCTGAAGGACAGGGTGTAGGGTACAAGAACAGGGTATAGGGTGTAGGGTGGAACAGGAAAGCATGAGCGAAACGCGAGTGCCGACGATCATCATCGCCGGGACAGCGAGTGGAGTGGGAAAGACGACGTTCACCCTCGGCCTGATCGCGGCATTCCGGGCGCGGGGCCTGCGCGTGCAGCCGTTTAAGTGCGGACCCGACTATCTCGATCCCACGTACCATACCTTGGCGGCTTCCCTCCCCTGCCGCAATCTGGACACCTGGATGCTTACTCCTGAGGTCATGACGGGCCTGTTCACCCGTGCGGTCGCGGGTGCCGATATCGCCGTCATCGAAGGGGTCATGGGGCTGCATGATGGGCGCGGTGGGGCGGGGGCGCGTGGGAGCACGGCGGAGGTGGCCAAGCTCCTGCGGGCGCCGGTCCTCCTGGTGATCGACACGGCGAGGCTTTCCAGGAGCGCTGGGGCGATGGCCCTCGGGTACCAGGCGTTCGATCCTGACGTCTGGATCGCCGGTCTGCTGCTCAACCAGGTAGGGACGGAACGACACCGGCGCTGGGTGACAGAGGGAATCCAGGAGCGGACGGGGATTCCGATCCTGGGCCATCTCCCGAAACAGGCCCCGGTGAAGCTTCCAGAACGGCACCTTGGGCTGGTGCCGGCGGGTGAGGTCGAGGATGTCTCGAGATCGCTGGCGGCGATTCGCGAGCAGGTGGAGGCCACGGTGAACGTCGAGGAGATCCTCGCCCTAGCCCGTGCGGCGGCGCCCCTTCCCACTGGGGATCGAGCGTTGTGTCCGGAGAGACCGCCTCAGAGAAAGGTGAGGATCGGGCTCGCCCGTGACGCAGCCTTTGGCTTCTACTACGAAGATAACCTGGACCTGCTGCGGGCTTGGGGGGCGGAGCTGGTCGCCGTGAGCCCGCTCCGGGACCACATCCTTCCGCCAGACCTCCAGGGTCTCTATATCGGTGGCGGCTTTCCCGAGCTGCATGCGCGTGAGCTCGCGACCAACCGGTCGTTCCGGCGGCAGATCGCGGAGGCGGCTGGCGATGGGATGCCGGTGTACGCCGAGTGCGGCGGTCTCATGTACCTGGCCGAGTCACTGGTCGATCTTGAGGGAGAACGGCACGGCATGGTGGGCGCGGTCCCAGGGACCTCGGTGATGCAGCGGTCCAGGGTCCGATTGGGGTATGTGACGGCCACAGCGGTCCGAGACAGCATCCTATCCCCGGCCGGCGTGACCCTGATGGGCCACGAGTTTCACTGGTCCAACATGGCGCCGCCGGATCCACGCTATGCCGCCTACCGGATCCCTGAGGCCTGCTCTGAGCTAGGTCGAAGGGATGGTGATCGGTTGGAGGGGATCGTCGCCGGTCCCGCCGGCAACATCCTTGCCTCTTACCTCCACCTTCATTTCGGGAGTGACCTGCAGCTTATGCACCGGTTTCTGGAGCGGTGCCGCGTCTGGATGCGGGCTGCGACTGCTGACGCCTTCGTCATGGAGGGCGGATCGTGAGGTCGGCATACGGCTTGGCACCGAGCCTCATGGTCCAGGGGACCAGCTCATCGGTGGGGAAGAGCGTGCTGGTAACGGCCCTCTGCCGGATCTTCGCCTCGGCGGGGTATCGGGTCGCGCCGTTCAAGTCACAGAACATGGCGCTCAACTCTGCCGTCACTGTTGATGGCGGGGAGATCGGGCGTGCCCAGGCGGTTCAAGCGGAGGCGGCAGGCGTGGAGCCTACGGTGGACATGAACCCTATCCTACTCAAGCCGGAAGAGGATGCCCGCTGCCAGGTGGTGGTCCGTGGGCGCCCGGTCGGGAGTTTCCATTTCAGCGAGTATAACCGGATGAAGCCGGATCTGCTGCCGGTGATTCGGGAGAGCCTGGAGCTTCTCCGGGGGGCCTACGACCTGGTGCTGATCGAGGGGGCTGGAAGCCCGGCTGAGGTGAACCTGAAGGCGGATGAGATCGTGAACATGCGGGTCGCGCGCCTGGCCGAGTCGCCGGTCCTGCTGGTTGGCGATATCGATCGCGGCGGCGTCTTCGCGGCGCTGGTGGGGACGCTTGAGCTGTTAGAGCCTACGGAGCGGGCGGCGGTCCAGGGTCTCGTCATCAATAAGTTTCGGGGCGACCCGGCGCTGCTCACCACGGGCCTTGAATTTCTCATGCGCCGAACAGGGGTGCCGGTGCTGGGTGTGCTCCCCTACTGCTCGGATCTTCAGGTCCCGGCAGAGGATTCGATGAGCCTTGATGGGGGTTGCTGGCAGGGGAGGGGCGAGGGCTGGCTCGATATCGTCGTGATCCGTCTGCCACGCATCGCCAACTTTGACGACTTTGAACCTCTGGCCCAGGAGCGGGGTGTGCGCCTTCGCTTCATCCGTCACGCGCACGAATTGAACGGCGCCGACGCGATCATCTTGCCGGGCACCAAGAGCACTGTGACGGATCTTGAGTTCCTCCAGCAAAACGGCCTCGCGAGGCTGATTTGCGCCCGTGCGGCATCGGGCACGCCGGTACTGGGGATCTGCGGTGGCTACCAGATGCTGGGACAGGAGATCCGCGATCCAAAGGGGGTTGAATCGGATCGCATGAGGGTGCCAGGTCTGGGCCTGCTGCCGGTGGTCACCGAATTCTCCCCGCTCAAAACCACCCAGCGGGTGAGCGCCCGTGTCACTGCGCGAGTCGGCCTGTTCGCGACGGTGGCAGGCTCGATGGTGCAGGGGTATGAGATCCACATGGGGCAGAGTCGCATCATAGAAGTGCCTTCTCCCTGCTCTGAGCCCCTTGAAGGGCCCTTCACCATCACCGAGCGACAGGGGGTTGCCACCGAGGAGCGGGATGGTGCGATGGATCAGACGGGGAATATTGTGGGGACCTACCTTCATGGACTCTTCCGAAACGGCCCTGTGCGGCGGACCTTCCTCACATACCTGGCCGACCGGAAGGGAGTGGCGCCTGACCCCGGCTGGGGGACGTGCAGCTCGGTCGAAGCCACCTACGACGGGCTTGCCAGGCTGGTGGCTTCGCATCTGGATATGGCCCGGATCGCCAAACTGGTCAATTTGCCCCTTTGACCGTGACATCCATGACGATCGTCCCGCGATCTGAGGTCGTGAGGCTTGTGAGGGCGGAGCATGGGGGTCGGCTGCCTCTCGTGACCGACCTTCCGGCACATGCGCGTGAGGGTCTCCTTGACTTTAGCACCACCGTCCATGCCTACGGCCCACCTCCTGAAGTGCGACAGGCTCTCCAGGAGGCCTGTCTGGAGGAGTACCCGGATCCTGACGCCTCGGCCTTCTGTGCCCTCGCCGCCAAGGTGGGCGGCGTACCGGTGAAGTGGGTGATGGCCGGCAGCGGCTCGGTGGAGTTCTTGCGCCTGATCCCCCTCTCCTATGTACGGCCACGTGACCCAGTGCTCATCATCGGTCCCACCTTCGATGAATACCGGGTCGGGGTAGAGGTGATGGGGGGCATCATCCACGAGGTGCGGGCCAAACCCGAGAGAGGCTTTCGCTCGGATATCGGTGCCGTCGTCAAAACCATCAGATCGGTTCGCCCGCGCCTGATCTTTCTCTGTAATCCCAACAACCCAACCGGGCATTATCTGTCCGAGGCGGAGGTGTGTGAGATCCTCCGTGCCTGCGGACAGGGGATCGTCGTCATGGATGAGGCCTTTATCAACTTCGTGGCGAAGCCGTGGGCCTCTACACGATTGTTGCAGGCCGGCCCGGTTATTTTGGTCCGATCCATGACCAAGGACTACGCGCTTCCTGGGGTCAGGCTGGGGTATGCCTTGGGGGATCCAATGCTGCTTGATCCGCTGCGCAAGGTACAGGTGCCATGGAGCGTCAGCAGTCTCGCTCAGGCAGCCGGGATAGCTGCCTTCTCAGAGAAGGACTACCTGCCAAAGGTGATGCGCGTGGTTCGGGAGGATGCGCGGGTCTTCGTCGAAGAACTCCGGGCGGAAGGGCTCGGGGTAGTGCATGAGGCGGCCCATTTCTGTCTTATCTCCGTGGCCGATGGGGATGAGGCGGCTGAGTCGCTGTGTCGCTTCGGGATGTTGGTTCGATCCTGCCGATCGTTTGGGCTGAAGGCGTACATCCGAGTCGGACCCCGCCGTCCCGAGGAGAATGCGCGCCTCATTCAGGCGATGAGAACAGCGCATAGCTATCAACCATCAGCTTTCAGCGAGTGAGGGGCGAAGCGCACTGATGACGCACTGGATCAGGCCTGTACCGCCCTTGGATGAGGAGGCGATGCGGGAGGCGAGACGGCGTCAGGGGAGGCTGACCAAGCCGCCCGGGAGCCTGGGCCGCCTGGAGGGGCTGGCCGTCCACCTGGCCGGCATGACGGGCCGCGTGCGTCACCTCAAGCTGCGGCATAAGGCGGTGATCGTGATGGCAGCGGATCACGGGATCACCGCCGAGGGGGTGAGCGCCTATCCGGCTGAGGTGACGGCGCAGATGGTGCAGAGCTTCGCTCGTGGGACGGCGGCGATCAATGTCCTGGCCCGCACCATGGGCGCTCGCGTCGTCACCGTGGACATCGGCGTGAGAGGGCCCGAGGTACCGGGCGCGGGGTGGGTGGTGCGGAAGGTGGGGCCAGGCACGCGCAATTTCCTGGCGGAGCCGGCGATGAGCCGAGTGGAGGCGATCTGCGCCATCGAGACGGGGATCGACATCGTTGAGCAGGAGCGGAGCAGAGGGCTTGACCTGCTGGCGACGGGAGATATGGGAATCGGCAACACCACCGCCTCAAGTGCCATTACGGCTGTCCTGTGCGGCAGGACTCCGGCCGAGGTGACCGGCCCGGGAACGGGCCTGTCTCACGAGCAGATCGTGAGAAAAGCCGATGTGATCGAACGGGCGATCACGTTGCACCGTCCAGACCCCTCAGATCCGCTTGACGTGCTGGTCAAGGTTGGAGGATTCGAAATAGGGGGGATTGTGGGGGTGATCCTGGGCGCCGCAGCCTCGCGCGTTCCAATCCTGATCGATGGGTTCGTCTCCGGGGCCGCCGCACTGATCGCGGCACGCCTGGCCCCTGTGACCCGAGACTATCTAATCGCCGGTCACCGATCGACGGAGCCAGGACATCAAGCCATCCTTGACCACCTCAACCTCGAGCCGATCCTTGACCTAGGGCTCCGGCTTGGGGAAGGGACGGGGGCCGTACTGGCGATGCCGATCCTCGAGGCGGCGGGTCGTCTCCTGGATGAGATGGCGACCTTTGAAGAGGCGCGTGTTTCTCATCGATCCCCCGACCACGCTCAGGACGGGTCTCAAGAACGATGACGGCTCTCATGCAGGCGCTGTCGTTTCTCACCATCGTCCGGCTCGCGAGGCGGGCGGGGGGTGAGGGTGCGCCAACCGCCTGGACAGCCGCCTGGTTTCCGCTGGTGGGTCTGGCGTTGGGGGTTGGGCTTGTCGGGTTGGATCGCCTCCTCGCCTTCGTGTTGCCGAGACCGGTGGGTAGCACGCTGCTGGTTGTGGCTTGGGTGGCCGTGACAGGGGCGCTCCACCTGGACGGGCTCATGGACTGCGCCGATGCGCTCCCTGGCGTCCGCGGGGAGGCGGATCGGCTGCGGATTCTCAAGGATCCAGCGCTCGGGGCTTTCGGCGTCGCGGCAGGGTGTTTTGCCATTCTCCTGAAGGTGATGGCCCTCGCCAGCACTGAAGGCGCCATGCGGCTGCAGGCGCTGGGGCTGGCGCCGGCCATGGGACGCTGGGCAGTCCTGCTGGTGATGAGGCTCTTTCCTTACGCGAATCGACCGAATGGCGGGACCGGCGCGGGCATGACTCGGACGCTTGGTCTGCGGCACCTCGCCGTCGGAACGGTGGTCGCGTTGGTCGCGGGTGCAGCCTGCGGCTTCAGAGGGGTGGCAGCCATGAGCCTCGCCGGAGGGGTCGCCCTACTGATCGCACAGTATGCAGGACGGCGGCTTCCCGGACTGACAGGGGATGTCTATGGGGCGGTGATTGAATGCACGGAGATGACCACGCTTCTCCTCTTTTCTGCACACCGGATCGCGTATTGATGGCCGGTTCAACTCTGCTCACCACGGGCTTCCCGGGCCTCGCGCTTGAGGCTGATGAGGCGGTGCTGCGGATCGCCTCAGAGACGCCGTTAGCGGTCCTCTCATCAGCGGTGGTCGGGGCCGAGCTGGTGGTCGCGCAGGAGTTCCTCGTGCTGCGGGTCCCACGCGATTACGCCGGGACAGCGCCGGCGGCCGATCTTCATGCCGTGGCGAGAAGGCGGGGACTGGATCGACCGTTCGTCGGGTTCATGACGGCGGCGCCTGTCGCCGTGCCGCGCCTTGCCCTCGAGACGCATGACCATGCGCGTGTTCTGGCCGTGGCTACGATGGGGCTTGGGAACCTTTCCGCCGCCGGCCTGAGTCCGCCCGCCCCGCGTCCGCAGGGGACGATCAATCTGCTCCTGTTCATCGATGCGCACCTTTCCCGGTCGGCAACGGTGGGGGCTGTGATCACCGCGACTGAGGCCAAGGCGGCGGCCCTGGCCGCGAGGGGCCTCCGGACATTGGAGGGGTGGCCCGCCTCAGGGACTTCTACCGATGCCATCGTGATTGCCAGCACGGGCCATGGACCCAGCCTGGACTATGCGGGTCCAGTCACGACAGTCGGGTGGCTCATCGGCCTGGTGGTCCGCCGAATCCTCCAAGATCCGAGCCTGCCATGACGGATGCCGCTGTCGTCCTCCTCCTGGCGCTTGTCCTCGACCTTCTGTTGGGCGAGCCGCCCAATCGGGTGCATCCGGTGGCGTGGATGGGCGGCTGGCTTTACTGGGTGGAGCGGGCGGCGCAGGGGCGCACCTCACGGTCGCAACTGTTCATGGGGGGCGCAGGGGTCCTTGCCGGCCTGCTTACGATCCTGTTGCTGACAAAGGCTCTGGTAATGGGTTGTGAGGCGTTGGTGGCACCGGCGCGCCTCGTGGCCTCTGCGCTACTCCTCAAAGTCACTTTCTCCTGCCGTCGTCTACTCGGGGCGGCCGAGGAGATCCGGCGGGCCCTCGGGCGCCTGGATTTCACCGAGGCCAGACGGTTAGTGGGCTGGCACTTGGTCAGCCGTCCGACTGCGGAGCTATCCGGCGAAGAGATCGCAGGGGCCACGGTGGAGTCGCTCGCCGAGAATTTCACCGATGCGGTGGTCGCGCCGATCCTCTACTGGCTGGTCGGCGGGATTCCGCTCGCGATGGCCTACCGGTTTCTCAATACCGCAGACGCCATGTTGGGCTATCGTGACGCGAGCCATGAGTATCTGGGCAGGGTGGCCGCGCGGCTGGATGACGCAGCCAACCTCCTCCCCGCTCGATTCGCGGCGGCACTGCTCCTGTTGGGTGGTGGGATAGTGGGAGGGAACCTCCGAGAGGGAATTCGGGTGCTCCTTCGAGACCGTGGGGTGACGGCCAGCCCCAACGCCGGCTGGACTATGGCGGCCATGGCGGGGCTTCTCCGAGTCCAATTGACCAAACGCGGGGCGTATGCGCTCGGCGACTGCGGTACCCCTGTAACTGCTCAGACTATTGCCAAAGCACAGCGTGTTGTGGCAGCAGCCATGCTCCTGCTCCTGGTAGTCGTCCTTGCCAGCCTCTCACGTGATGCCCTGCACCTCACACCTCACACCTCATACGCCTTTGGGATCCATGGCGTCCACTTTCCAAGATCGTAGCGGCCCGGTTCGCTGCGCAGCGATCCTCCTGGTTCGCCATGGCGAGGCGCGTGGTGGGGGCGAGGGGCGCTACATCGGCGTCACCGACCCGCCCCTGAGCGCCCGCGGAGAGCGGCAGGTCAGCCGCCTCGCGATGCGGCTTTCGGCAGAGCACGTGGAGCGGGTGATGAGCAGTGACAGGCGTCGGGCGCTCATGACGGCGGAGGTTATCTCGCGAGTCCATAGGCTTGGCGTAGAGGTCCGAAGCGAGCTTCGGGAGCTCAACTTCGGTACGTGGGAGGGGGCTAGCTTTGAGGAGCTGATGCTCCGCGACAGGGTCCGGTTTCGCTCGTGGCTGGCTCAGCCGTGGCGACATCGGCCTCCAGGTGGCGAGTCCCTTGCTTCGCTCTGGCGAAGGGCCCGCGCCTTATGGGAGGATCTCTGTGCTGCGCCAGAAGGATCAACGACGATTGTGATCGGCCATGGGGGATCGCTCAGGGCAATGCTGGGGGTTGCCCTCGGCCTGCCGTCCAAGACGCTTCTATCGTGGGAACTGACCCCGGGGTCGATCTCCTGTCTGGGAGTGACCCATGGGAAGGCGTGGTTGCGGTATGCCAACGACACCTGCCACCTTTAGACCCCACATCGTCCTGGTGCTTGGCGGCGCCGCAAGCGGCAAAAGCGAGTTTGCTGAACGTTACGCCGTCAGCCTTGGAGGTTCGGTCTGCTATGTGGCGACCGCTGAGCCCGGGGATGAAGAGATGCGGTGCCGGATCGAGCGTCACAAGGCCCGCCGGCCACCCGAGTGGAGAACGAGGGAGGTGACACGCGATCTGGCTTCGCACCTTACTGCCGACTCCAGGAGTGAGATCATCCTCGTGGAGAGCCTAGGGATGGTACTCGCCAATCACATGGCGGTCGTCCCTCAAGCCGGCTTCGGCCCCCTTGAGCTGCGCGGCATCCTTCGAACTGAAATAGGGGCGCTGGTCGGCCTCTCAGCGTCATGGAAGGCGGTGCTGATCGTCGTCTCGGAGGAGGTTGGGCTCAGCCTTGTGCCGCTCACTCCATTTGCGCGCGGCTTCTCGGAACAGCTCGGATGGTGTAATCAACACACCGCCGCGCTGGCGGATGAGGTCTACCTCGTTGTTGCGGGGATCTCGATCCGACTAAAGCCGCAGTGATCCTTCGATAATTCGGCTCGGTCTCGGAAATAACCCTTCGTGTTTCACCCGTGCTCGGTAGACCCTTTCCCAAAGACGCGTGGAACACCCTCCTGCGCTACGTACAGGAAGGAGTCCTCAAGGTGCTGTAACAGGTCAACGACCCTCGACTAAAGTAGAGGGTCGTTGACCTTAATAAAATGCGACCTGACCCAGGTCGAGTTGCTTTTTCCGGGTGCCCCTGGAGTGTCCGTGGGTGCTCTGCCTAGTTTTTCAACGGCGGTCTGGTTGGCGGCTGGAATGAGTGGACCGCCCGCAAGGCATTGCCCTTGGGCCTTGAATCGCTCCCGGTAAAGGGTTGCGCCAACCGCAGTCCTTTTGGTACACTTTCCCCATCCCATGCGACCTTCGGCTCCGTCCTTTGAACAATCATGCTGCTACCATGTTGCTACCGGTTGTAGCCAAATCAGGGGTACCCAGGAGCCTAATTAGAGCAGCGTGATCGTCGATTGTATGCATAGTTATGTGGTGTGAGATGCGCATGGGTTGGTCTGAAAATAATATGGAAGCAGCGCGTAGCGAAAAAGTACATTTAGCCGTCCCCACGCTCAGGACTCTCGATGCGGCTTTCGCGGATCAAGAAGCGGCGGATCCTCCGATTTTTGGCCATTATGGGCCCGGGGATCATCACCGCCAGCGTCGATCAGGACGCGGGGGGGATTACAACTTATTCCCTCGCCGGCGCCCAGTTCGGCTATGGTCTGCTCTGGTCGTTATTCTTCATCGCCATCGCGCTTGCTATTGTCCAGGAGATGGGCTCGCGAATGGGGGTCGTCAGCGGCAAGGGCCTTGCCGAATTGATTCGCGAGCGGTTTGGGGTTCGAATCACATTCGGCGTGATGCTGGTTCTGGTGCTGGCGAACCTGGCCAACACCGTCTCCGAGTTTGCCGGCATCGCCGCAAGCCTGGAGCTCTTTGGCATCAGCCGCTATGTCACGGTGCCGCTCGCTGCGTTCCTGGTGAGCTGGCTGGTGGTCAAGGGGACGTACCGTCTGGTCGAGCGGATCTTCCTTGGCGCCAGCCTCTTTTACGCCGTCTATCTGGTGTCGGCCTTTCTGGCCGGTCCGACGTGGCCCACCGTCTTACGCCAGACGATCAGGCCCAACTTCCATATCGAGCGCGACTATCTCACGATGCTCATCACCCTGGTGGGGACCACAATCGCGCCCTGGATGCAGTTCTATATCCAGGCGTCGATTGTCGATAAAGGTGTTCGGCGCCAGGCGTACGGCTACGTCAAGCTCGATGTCTGGATCGGCAGCCTCGTGGCATCGGCTGTGGCGTTTTTCATTATCGTGGCGTGCGGGGCCACCCTGAATACGCACGGGGTTCGGATCGAGACGGCCGAACAAGCCGCCATGGCGATCGAACCGTTCGCAGGCCAGTACGCGACGCTCCTCTTTGCCCTCGGCCTGTTTAACGCCTCCCTCTTTTCCGCAGCCATCGTCCCCCTCTCTACGGCATATGCAGTCTGTGAGGGGCTGGGCTGGGACACGGGCATCAATCGGAGCTTTCGCGAGGCTCCAGGGTTTTTCAGCATCTACCTGAGCATGGTGGGCGCCGGCGCGCTCTTGATCCTCTGGCCGAGGGCGCCGCTCATCACGATCATGTACCTCTCCCAGACCTTAAACGGCATCCTGCTCCCGGCTGTCCTGGTCTTCATGCTCCTGTTGGTCAACGATCCGGCGATCATGGGGACGCAGGTGAACTCGCCGACCTACAACCTGATCGCGTGGGGGACGGCCTTCCTGATGGTGGTCCTCACGCTGTTGCTGCTGGTGACCAGCATTGTGTAACCTTCTCCACTGATCCCCCCTTTATCGAAAGGGGATGAGGAGGGATTTTGGAGTATTCGCCGGTAAAAGAACGGAGAATCGTCAAGAGGAAGCTCTCAGCGAATGGCCTCTTCCACTGGTTCCCCCCTTTCATAAAGGGGGGCGCGGGGGGATTTCGAGGGCGACCAACTCCAACGCCAGATCGAAACGACGGATCGCGAAATCAACGCCTTGGTGTACAAGCTTTGCGGCATGACGGATCGTGACTGGACGACCGTTGAGGTGTATAGCGCTATGATTTTCAGACGAACATATCGAATAAGGTCAGACGTGGCCATTGACCCTTCATTGAGATTCTCCTTTGGCAGGCTAGACGCGGTTCTCCGTAGAGAAAACGATGAAAACGCCCAATTCATTTTGGAGCGCCCGATTAAACCAGAAGACCTGATGATTCCCGATTCAGTACCTCAGCCAAAAGCAGGGCCGATCAAGGCCCATCTCTTGTTTCCCGCTCTCAGAGACAAATCTATTTATGAAGAATTCGAAGAAGCTGTCACGTTTCTTGAAGCATATCTCTTCCAGCACGGGATCCTGAGCATCGATCGGGACGATATCAGAATCGAGTTGATGCCCCAAAATGAAGCCGAAGACGCAATGCTTCAAAAGCCATTTCTAGTTAGGCAGATGGCTCTACAACGTTCAAAGCCGTCTCTTGCAGAAATAACAAAAGACTGGATGGATCCTGAATTACTGCCTGTAGCCTATGATCTTCGCGAACTCCTGGTCCCATACTCGCTCTTTAGGCGAGCATTCCTTGCCATGGAAGACGATGACTACCCAATCGCATTCTTGTCGTTGTTTCTAATCATCGAGGGGTTCTATGGTGAGAGCAAACATGAGAACCTTGATAAAATATTTAGGAATCAGCAAGAGCTAGTAACTATTGTCCAGCAAATCCTAGATTCGGATCGGGGGGTGGGGAAGGCTTTCGAGGACTTTCCAGGGCCAAAGTCCCCGCCGACTGTCGAGGGAATCTTCAAAACAATGGTGGTGGCGCGCGGCCATGCTTCACATTTTAGTGTTGAGAAACCCCGACCTTACATAACGGCTGCGAACCGAAGAGATTATGCTGACCTGGCTTACGCAATGATAAAAATTGCCGCAGTGGTCCTAGACACCCAGATAAGGAAGATTGCTTTGAGGGAAGGCATTCCAGTTCTTCCACGGAAGACCAGAGCGACCTCAACGTGATATCGTTATGACCATATGACCATGTGCCATCAACTGGATTTCGAACTATATGGTTGTTCGACTTGCTTTTCAGGATCGAGGAAAGTTTAAGGAGGAAATTTTCGCGTGAGATGGCCGATCTTCCCGAGGAGCAACACGAAGCGGTGATCGACCTCGTTGGTTACCCGAACGGAAAACGTGCAGTAGGCGGAGCGAAATCCCCCCGCGCCCCCCTTTTGGAAAGGGGGGTCGGAGTGAGAGAGAGTGATGCTAACGTGCGGGCTGCATGACGTCATACCTCATTCTCCATTAATTTGAATCTATGAAAGGAGGGCATCTGATGGAGATGGAATGGGAAGAGATCCGCGGTCTGGTAGAGGCGATGCGAAAGGATTTATTTACGCTTAAAGCCCCAACCCAACCACTGACCGCCCTTGAGACCGTTCGAACTCAATTTCGTGAGGCTGTTAGCGTCTTCAAGTCAAATCCGACGAAAGAAGGCGCGTTGGAGATTATGCAGCTCAAAGAACAATTGATCACCCTTGCCAAACAAACCCCAGGCTTCAATCTCGCTTCTCATGCTTTTGCAGAGTTGTCGAGTGAAATCGAAGCGGGCCTCAAGACTATGAAGGATTCATCGATGCTCAGCTACCCGATAATCGCCGCGTGGGGTTTTAGTCCAGGCGAAATCCCCCCACGCCCCCCTTTTGGAAAGGGGGGAATTTCAACGAAGGAAATCGAGTGTTGCCTGTGGAGGGAACAGGTGATGGGTACAACGAGGCGTTACGCGAATAGTCTTTTCTACTAATCCCCCTTACAAAAGGGGGGTTAGAGGTGATTTCTTGAGACCCCACCTCACATATAATCCTACACTGAAACCGAAGGCGCGCAGTCTGCGTACGGCCATGACCGACTGCGAGCAGATCATCTGGTACCACCTGCGTCGGAAACAGGTGCTGGGTGTGCAGTTTTACCGACAGAGGCCTCTCGGGCATTATATCGTCGACTTCTATGCTCCCATGGCGAAGCTGGTCGTAGAAATTGACGGTTCCCAACATGCGAGTGCTGAACATGTGATCAAAGATACCCAACGCGATGCCTATCTGGCAGGGCAGGGGATACGCGTTCTTCGATTCAATGACCTGCAGGTGTTGCAGGAAATTGAGGCGGTGATGCGGGAAGTCTTTCGGGTGATAGCGGAGCAGGTGGAGCGAAATCCCCCCACGCCCCCCTTTTGTAAAGGGGGGATGTAGAGACGACCGGTTGATAGCCTGTTTGAGAGCGAAAGCGAAGGAAGGAGCATAGTATGGGTAAGATCAAGCTGGAAATCTCTTTGGAAGAGCTTGCAAAGACTATTACGGAGTTGCCGCCGAAAGAGCGAAAAGAGCTTTGGTCGCTCTTGGCGACCCTCGAAGAGGCATCTGATCGAGGCGCTTTGGAAGCCCTTAAAGAATCCGAAGAAGATGTCAAGAAAGGCAGACTCCATAGTTGTGAAGAGGTCTTTGGAGTATGTCTCTAATGCGCAAACCGCAACTCACGGCACGGGCAAAAAAGGGGGATCAACGTCGTCCCTGCTGAGACGGAAGAACAGATCGGTAGCGATAGGGGATGAACGGGAAGGAGGTTAGGTCGGTGGACAAGGAAATCATCTTTCTAGTAGAAGAATCCTCAGAAGGAGGGTACCAGGCCAGGGCGCTTGGCTATCCCATCTTCACCGAGGCGGATACTTTTGAAGAACTCAAAGGAATGGTGCAAGATGCCGTGCGCTGCCATTTTGAGGAGGCAGAGAGGCCGTCCCTCATTTGCCTGCACCTGGTTAAGGATGAGGTCATCACTGTATGAAATTGCCAAGAGACATCGGCGGCAAGGAATTAGCCAAGGTCCTTGGTAAATACGGATACCGAATCACCCACCAAACAGGAAGCCACGTCCGGTTAACCTCCTCCTTCAAAGGAACGGAACACCACGTTACCGTACCAAGCCATAGGGCGCTAAGGGCCGGTACGCTTAGCGGCATATTAAACGACATCGCGACGTATCTGGAGGTGGAGAAGCAATCGCTTGTGGAGGATCTGTTTGGATGATGAAGGCGTAGATGGGTGCGGGCTTTGGCTTGACAGGGTTGGGGGAGAGAGGGTAGAAGAGAGCGGAGCGTGGGAGGCATGGGACCGAAGCAGCGGTATACATCAGCGATTAAGGCGTGGCCGATGGAGGAGCGACCGCGGGAGCGGCTGCTTGCGCATGGCTCGAGCGCGCTGACGACGGCGGAGCTGCTCGCTATCCTGCTGCGTACCGGAACCGGCGGCCAGAGCGCCGTAGAACTAGCTCGTAGCCTGCTGGAAAAATCCGGAGGACTGCGCGAGCTGGACGGCAAGAGCGCCGAAGAGTTGCAAGAGGCGAAGGGACTGGGGCTGGCGAAGATCGCCCAGCTCAAGGCCGCCCTTGAATTGGGCCGTCGGCTGATGGCCGAGGAGAAGAAGGTCCTGGGGGCGGTGACCTCATCAAAAGAGGTCTACGAGTGGCTGCGACCGCAGATGCAGGGCCTGGCCAAAGAGGTCTTCAAGGTGCTCCTGCTGAACGGCAACAACGAGGTGTTGGAGAGCGTCACCGCGTCGGAGGGGTCGCTTACGGAAAGCCCGGTCTACCTTCGGGACTTGGTGAATCTCGCCAACCGGCACCGGGCGGCCGCCTTGATCGTAGCCCACAATCATCCCTCCGGTAATCCTCGCCCGAGTTCGACCGACAAGTCGCTGACTGAGGAATTAGTTGTCATGGGGCGATTGATGAAGATCGGCGTCTTGGATCATGTGATTATTGGCGATGGACGCTATTACAGCTTCGCCGATGAAGGATTGATCGAGCAATATGGTACGGCCTTTGACGGACGTCGGACGCGGTAAGGGTGGAGCAGGGAGGGGTGCGTGGAGAAGGCATTCGAAAGAGTTGTGATGAGGGTCGCGGGTGTTGCAGGATTGGTGGGGTTGTTGGTGCTATCGGGGTGTCGGCTCCTTCCGCCGGAGCTCAGAACGCTCAAGTCACCGATCAGGCTGTCTCCGATTAAGCATGAGGTGACAGTACAGCCGGCTCAGGGGATGGGTCCTGCGCCATTCAAGATCGATCAAGCGAAGGCCGGATCCTCCGAGGTACAGCTTACAATCTCCAACCCTACCACCTCGACGATTCGCATGGTATGGTCAGACGGGACCTTCATCACCGCAGATAGCATCTCATATGCGATCGGGGTAAGAACCGATCGAGATGGACTATCCACGCAATCGACGACTATCGAGGCCAACGGTGCGGTTCAAATGACCGTTGTGGCCCTCGCGAAAGACGGTAAGCTGGTGACGTCAGTCGATAAGTCGATCGAGGCGCCCTATCGGGTGGGGCTCAAACTCACCGTGGAGCGGGGGATCACGCGTTGGAAGGGGACCGTGTGGGTATTTGTCTTATAGGTCATCCCTGCAATGAGGGGATATATCGAGAGTAGGAGGGAGCGACGTAATGCCGGTAATGAGCGGAGAGGAAAGGTGTAAGGCGCAAGGCATAAGGCGCAGAGAGCACCGCGTTTTCGGATGTGGGACGTTAATAAAAGGAGCTATTCTCACGTGCGGGCTCGTATTCGTCTGGGTCGTGAATGGCTGGAGCCAGGAGCCCCCGCAGACGGGTGGACATCACCATCACCCGGCAGTGACACCCCCGCCGAAGATCCCGCAACAAAAAGGTCCGGCCGCGCAACCGCCTCGCCTTGCGATACCCCCAAAGTGGCGGTTTACCATGCCGGCCGGAGATCATCACGCCGGACGGCAGATCTTTATCGACTTTGAATGCTTCAAGTGCCATGAGGTCGTCGGTGAGGATTTTCCCGCACCCAAGGCCGAGCAGGGGGATGTCGGGCCTGCCCTCTCAGGGATGGGGGCAATGCATCCCGCGGAGTATTTTCTGGAGACGATGATCGACCCGAATGCCTCCGCAGCCTGGCGGATCGCGCACCACAAGGATGAACAAAAAGGGTATCTCGGTGCCGACGGTAAGTCGAAGATGCCCAGCTACAACGACACGATGACCGTCCAACAACTCATCGATCTTGTCGCGTACATGAAGAGCCTGACCGAAGGCGGGCATCGACATTGATAAAGGGTTCGAGGTTCGAGGTGCAAAGGAAAAAATGATTTCAGGGTATTCCGGAACCCGGTACGTGATATATAAAACATGAAACGTTTTCCTGATCTCTATCAGCGGCAGCGGGGCTTCTTTGCGCGGGTCTACGAGTCGGGTAGTCCGACACCGTGGCCTTCCACTGAGCCGACGCCGTCTGCCAGCCGATTGGCCCAGCTTTTGAAACGGCGCAAGGGAAGTAGGCGGATACTCGATCTGGGTTGTGGCGAGGGACGACATACGCTACTGTTTGCTCAAGCCGGCTTCTTCACTGTTGGTCTTGACTATCTGGCTGCACCCCTCAGAACCGTCGCGCAGCGGGCACAAGCGAAGCGGTTAACTCCACGAATCAGACTTCTGCTGGGCGATGCGCTCATGCCGCCGTTTAAGCCGGGGTATTTCGATGTAGTGGTGGACAGTGGGGTGTTCCATCATCTTAAAAAAGCCGATTGGCCGATCTACGTCGACCGCGTGCTCGGGCTTGTGAAGCCTGGAGGCTATATTCACCTGACGGTCTTCAGTACCAAATTCAAACACTATCCCGGCGAGCGACGGACACGCAATTGGTGCATCCACCGCAACCACTATGACCATTTTTTCGCCAAGCGAGACTTTACCGGAATCTTCGGTCGATGGTGCGAGATCCTGGCGATCGAAGAGGAGCATGAGGGGCTAAACGGTTTTTTTCACGTCCTCATGCGAAAGCTTCCAGGACATGTACGGCTCACCCGCCAAGGTCAGCCGTGTTAACATTTCGTCTACTCGTTGGCCCTCTTGTGATCGTTGGCCTCCTTGTTATGTCCTACACCGCATTCATCACTGACCTGTCTGCTGCTATTGCCTCGGAGGCAGAGAACAAGGCAGTGCCTGAAGACGTCGTCATCATTGAGGATCCTGAGATCCGTGAAATCATCGCACAGCCTACTCTTCATCGACAGATCCCACGCATCCGGTTCCGGAGCGATCGCCGGACCTACGAGTTCCTGGCGAGTCACCCGCCGCTTTCGAGTCAGATTGCGAGGCGCCTGTATCCACAACTGGAGGGGTATACCGTCACGCAGGTCCAGCAGGGTGTCTATACGATCCAAGATCGTAGCGCTCTACGAGGCGAGGCGAGGCTGATCGCAGCAACAGCCGATCAGCGCATTTATCGGTTTCAGGGGGAGTTTCGATCACTCGCAAACCTCCTGCATTTTACAGGTCGAATGGTAGTGATCTTCCGCTATCGTGAAGTACGGGAAGGAAGCCGGACCTACATAGACACTGAGCCGGGATTCTACCTCCGGATCGATCACGTATTTATCCATCATATAACGAAACTGCTATCGCCGGCCATACGATCAATTGTCGATCGGCGAGTGAAGATCATCGTTGAGGCGACTCATACACTCTTCGATCGGGTACGCACAGATCCCGAGGGGCTCTACAAGCAGGTGCGTACGTGGCCCGAGGTGCAACCTGTCGATCTGGAGGGATTCCGGCAGGCCTTCGTGAGCAAAGAGACGGTAAGACGATGACGCTCCTGGAGGCGATTGGTCAGCTTTTCATTCTCGGATTTGAGGGTAACCGACCGTCGGAAGCGCTCAAAGCTTTTGTGCGGGAGCTTGCCCCTGGTGGCGTGATTCTGTTTGGACGCAATCTTGGGAGCCCGGAGGAGATCGCGGCGCTGACACACGCACTCCAAGCGGCCTCGTCAACGCCGCTCTTCATCGCGATTGACCAGGAGGGTGGGAAGGTGGCTCGCCTGCAGGCTCCCTTCACGCGGTGGCCATCCGCCGAAGCCGTCGGGGCGGCGGGTTCTACGGAGCTGACTGCCGCCATTGCCGCATCGATCGCCAGGGAACTGATGGCGGTCGGAATCAATATGAATATGGCGCCGGTACTCGATGTGCTGACCAATCCCGCAAACCCGGTCATGGCGGGCCGAAGCTATGGGTCGGACCCGCACATGGTGGCCCGACATGGGATCGCCTTTTTCAGAGGGCTCGCAGAGCGGGGGGTGATAGCGGTCGGGAAGCACTTCCCGGGACACGGCGACACCACGGTTGATTCGCACCTGGCGCTCCCGCTCGTCCCGCATGACCTCGATAGGCTCTCAACGGTTGAGTTCGCTCCCTTCGCCGCCTCGATCAGCGCCGGCATTCCGGCGCTCATGACGGCTCATCTCCTTATTCCTGCTCTGGACCGGGAATGGCCGGCTACCCTGTCGCGACGGATCCTGACCGATCTGTTACGACAGCAGATGGGCTTCGAAGGTTTGGTGATCAGTGACGATCTCTTGATGCAGGGGATCGCTGACAATACTCCTCCTGGTGAGGCGGCCATTCGGTTGTTGGAGGCCGGAGGCGACCTTGTGTTGGTGTGCCATGACGAGGCGGCACAGCGAGAAGCGCTCCGTGCCGTGGCTGAAGCGGTAGAGACCGGGCGGCTGTCTGAGGCGAGGGTACGGGTTTCAGGTGACCGAATCGCCAAGGCAAAGGCGGACTACCTACGTGAGAAGCCGAGAGCATCTACCGAGGAGATCATGGCGGTTGTGGGCTGTGATGCCCACCAGCGGCTCGCAGAACGGCTCGCGTAGCCAGGGTCATGACGTGTTGTCGGCGATTTATGATCTCGCTTATGCTGCTGACGCTGACCGCATGCACCGCCGGCGCCGGCCTACAAGTCCTGCGGGCGCCCGATGAGATATTCCGCGCGGAGCGAAGCGCGCACACGCTTGTGAAGGCTTTCCCGGTCAACGTATCCAGACGGTCGTTTACCTTCCAGATCGTACGCGATGACCGAGCTTCAGCATGGAATATTGCCCCAGGCAATATCTATATCAGCTACACGTTCGTCCACGATGCCACCGACGATGAGTTGGCTCAACTCATCGCCCATAGTATTGGGCACGACCTGTTGGCCCATCCCGTCGCCGAAACGAACCCCTCGGGTGCGCGTGAGGCAGCGGAGAATGTCGCCATTGTAGTAGTGCCTGGAGGGATCCTGCTGGCGGGGATTGTAGAAGGTGTCGTAGGAAGTCGGGAGTACACCCTCGCCCAGGAACTTGACGCGGAGCGTATTGGGCTGCGGCTCTGGCTATATAGCGGTCGGACCTGCGCCTCGTGGATCTCGCTGCGCGAGAGTCAGAAGGCGCACGGCAGCGGTTGGCACGAACCGATCAAAGATATGACGCCGCCCTTCAATGATCTTGTGACGACGGCCAAGGAGGAGTGCGTGGGCCGGCCATGACAGACAAGCGATAGCGTGTAGTATAGGGGTCAGGGCGATTTAGCGGCGGCGTCAACCAGCGCCCGAAAAAGCGCGAGTTGCTCCGGATGATGGGTGAACATCCGCTCGGGATGCCAGTGGACGGCGAGGAGAAACCGTCCGGTACCCTCAACGCCTTCAACGACGCCGTCAGGAGCCACCGCATTGACCGTGAGGCCCGGCGCCAGGTCGCGGATGATTTGGTGATGGGTGCTGGTTACGCGTAACTCCCGCGCGCCGAGAATCCCGGCGAGGCGTGAGCCTTCCGCAATAGCTATCTGATGGACCGGCTCCCTGCGCCGGTCCCGTGGGCTTTGATGAGCCGGGTCGGTCTCTTGCCGATAGGAGAGGTCCTGATAGAGGCTGCCGCCCAGCGCCACATTCAGGACCTGGAGCCCCCGGCATATCCCCAGAAGCGGGACGTCGCGGCCGCGGGCGGCGTGAACCAGCTCTACTTCGAAGCGATCCCGCTCTTCGTCGATCTCGCCGCATCGTTCCAGGATGGTCTGGTCGTAGAAGGAAGGATGAACGTCGGCCCCTCCAGTCAGGAGGAGTCCATCGATGATGTCCAGGTATGCGTCGGCTATGACCGGCTCCGTAGAGGTAGTGGGAAGGATCAGCGGCAAGCCGCCGGCTTCCAGGATAGCACGGGGGTAGCCTTCCAGGATCGCCTGCCAGCGTTCGTCGTCATCCAGATAATGCCAGCTCGTAATCCCAATCTTCGGTCGCATCTATGATGCCCTGCGCACGACGCGGCCGGGTCTGGCGCCGGTGTGCTCACCGGCCTCCACCACCGATACCCCGTTAACAAAGACGTGATGAATGCCGACAGGGTACCGGATCGGCGCCTCGTAGGTCGCCCGGTCGGATACGGTCGCTGAGTCAAAGAGGACCAGGTCCGCCACGCAGCCGGGCTGCAGATGCCCCCGGTCCCACAGGCCAAGCTTACGGCATGGATCCCCGGTCATCTTCTTGATGGCAAGCGGCAGATCGAGCAGACACCGTTCTCGCACAAAATGGCCCAGTACCCTGGGGAAGGTCCCGAAGGTTCGCGGATGTGGACGACCGTGACTGAGCGGGCCCTCATGGCTCCGACAGCCGGAGTCAGACCCGATCATCGTATAGGGCTTTGTAAGGATCGCTTGCAGGTTGTCTTCACACATCGTGAAGAAGATGCCATCGACCTGCATCTGCTCTGCCAGCAGCAATTCGAGAACAAAGTCGACCGGTTCCGCGGCTGCCAGCTTTGCTGCCTCGCTGACCCGCAATCCCTCATACCGTCGGTGCTCGTCCTGCGTCACCTCAGCAATCATCAGCCGGGACCAGTAATCCCATGGGTAGCGCGAGGCGAGGTCTTGTGTCATGCGGGCGCGCGCTGCCGGATTGCGCAGCCGTTCGACTCTCTCCCGTTGTCGGCCTTCCAGGGCCCAATCCGGTAGGACCGCCTGAAGCCCGGTGTTGGAGGCCGTATACGGGTACCGGTCGCAGGAGACGTTGAGGCCTCTTGCCTGCGCATCTTCGATACGGCGAAATGCGTCATGAAGCTTCGGCCAGTTGCGCTCACCGGAGGTCTTGAGGTGAGAGATCTGAAGCGGAATGTTCGCGCGCTCCGCTACGCCGATAATCTCGTCGATCGCCTCAAGCAACCCGTCGCCTTCGCTCCGCATATGGCAGGTGAGGATACCGCTGCAATCCTGCACCGCGGCGGCAATCGCTATAAGTTCCTCCGGTCCGGAGAAGCAGGCCGGGGCATATAACAGGCCTGTGGACAGACCAAGTGCGCCCTCAGCCATCCCTTGTCGCGCTCCGTCGATCATCGCCTCCAACTCGTGTGCTGAAGGTGCGCGATCGACGCCTCCCATGGCTGAGCCCCGCAGTGTGTTGTGGCCGATCAGCAGGCCGAAGTTCTCCGAGATCCCGACTGCCTCCAGTTGCGCGAAGTACTGGGCGACACTGCGCCAATCATGATCGAGGCCGTACAGGTTCCGGTACAGGGTCGCCCGTTCTTCGAGCCAGGGTCCCCATATCGGGGCGGCTGCGTAGCCGCAGTTGCCCCCGATTTCGAGGGTCACCCCCTGTCGAACGGCGCTGTCGGCCGTCGGCTGAAGCAGCAGATGATAATCGGAGTGTGAGTGGATATCGACAAAGCCAGGGGCAAGCGTGAGGCCGGTTGCCTCGATGACACGATACCCCAAGGATGGGGCAATCCGCCCGATCTGTGCGATCCGATCCCCAGCAACGGCGAGGTCGGCTCGTCGCGCAGGCGCTCCGGTCCCATCAATCAGATCGGCACCGCGGATTATCAAGTCATAGGTAGCCATAAAGCATCACTCAGGGTGTGGGGTATGGGGTTTAGGGTATAGGGTGACGTCCTTCAACCCAAAAGCCCGAACCCTATACCCTCATTCCAGTATAGCGTGATCGATTTCGTTGCGTCGCGTTCGTTCGTCTTCCGTGTCCCGCAGGACATTTGCTTACGCCAACAACTTGATGCGCCCCCTGTACTTCGCCTCCAGTCGGCGATTGTGATCATCGCCGCCGGGCAGATTGGCGCTGAGATAGACCGGCGGCACAAGCCCTTTTCGCACGAACCGCTCCACCACGCTGCACACGATCGAGTTGATGATGAAGGCTCCGGCGATCAGGGAGGTCGGCCCCACCTTCGCCGTAAGGCCGGGGAAGGCGAGAGCGCCATCGCCGGCCTTACCGCCGTTATCGATGGCGAGATCCGCGACCTCGAAGAGGCGTTGACCGCTGGTATGGCGCGACGCGACGGCCCGGGCATGGCGGAGCGACGTGATGGCGATAACGGTGAGCGCCCGCCTCTTTGCCTCCAGCGCCAGCTCGACCGGAACTGCATTGATCCCGGCGTTGGAGATAATAATGAGGACCTCACCGGAACACGGCGCGTGGTAGTCAAGGAGAATTGCGGCGATACCGCTCACGCGTTCAAGTTGTCCGCTCTTTTTTGGAGACGTAAGCGGGCTGAGAAACGGCTCGGTCATCGGATTGACGGGAACCAGTCCGCCGGCGCGATGGAACGCCTCTTCGGCAACGAGTTGGGAATGGCCGCTGCCGAAGACGTGGAGGACCCCGTCAACCGCAAGAGATGAGAAGATCAGATCGGCGGCTCTGTCGATCGTCTCCACCTGAGTTCGCTGAATCTCTTCAAGCACTCGAATGACGGCGTCGTAATAGCCTGAATTGGGCACCGCATCCTCCGCACTTCACACAAGAAAAGGGTATAGGGTGTGTTCCGCACCTCGCAGCATCTCACGTGAACCGTATTCCCCGAAAAGTCCGTCCTGGTACAATCTTGCCGAGGATTGCGCGATGACTCGCCCCGGTGATGTGGGGCAGATTGCCTGGCCGACCGCAGGCTGTCAGGTAGGCCAAGAGCGCGAAGGCCGAGGCCTCAATGGCGCGGCCTGGGAAGCCCGCTTCGTCGGCGCTCAGGAGGCGGCACTCAGGCAGCGCCTCTTGAAGCTGTTTGATCAGCGTCAAATTGTTGACGCCGCCGCCACAGGTGATCAGTTCTGCCGAAACAGCGCCGGCCGGCAGGTCGCGTGTGACATGAAGGGCGACCGCCTTCGCCGTAAAGGCCGTAACAGTCGCGACCAGGTCCTGTTTAGGAATGCCCTGTGCCGCGGCACGGTGGAGCAGGGCATCGATCAGGGGCGGACCGAAGGTGTCTCTGCCGGTGCTCTTTGGCGAGTGGCGTTTTAAGAACGGGTGAGCCATGAGGAAGCGCAGCAGTCGCCGGTTGACTGCTCCAGCCGCAGCGATTCGGCCATCCAGGTCGGCGTGCATTGCCCCGCCACTCAACCGTACGACAAGGCCATCAATCAAGACATTACCGGGTCCGGTGTCAAACGCGAGTACGCCGCGCGGCCCGCGTCCCCTCGGTAGGAAGGTGAGGTTTGCGATCCCGCCGAGATTCAGGACCATCCGGTCTTGTCGCAGATGTCGAAAAAGGAGCGTATGCAGATACGGTGTAAGCGGCGCCCCCTCACCGCGTGCGGCTATGTCCCGATGGCGGAAGTCGGCTATGGTCGTCACCCCCGTTCGCTCGGCGATGACCGACGGCTCACCGATCTGCAACGTGGCGCGAACCGATACGCTGTGTTCAACCACGGGATTCGGCAAATGAGCGATAGTCTGTCCGTGCGAACCGATCAGGGCTACATCGCGCAAGGGGATGCCAGCGCGTCTGGACAACTGCACCGCCGCTTTCGCGAATAGCTCACCGAGCAGCACATTTAAGCGACAGATTTCGGAGGTAGCGCCCGATCCGGCGTCCGCCGTTCGTAGAATCTGCCGCCGAAGCCCGCTGGGGAAAGGATAGACCTCAAAGTGTACAAGGCGAAGTGCCGGTTGCTTCGCACCCGGAGTAATCTCCAGAAGTGCGGCATCGATCCCGTCGGCCGACGTCCCCGACATGAGGCCGATGACATTCATGGCTTATATGACGCGGACGGTTGCCGCCGGTTGGTCGGGACCGGAACGCCGAGCGTGACGCGCTCCAAACTCTTCCTGGATGTACCGCCGCGCGGTGGAATCGGTGAACAGATCGACCGCCGTCATGGCCAACGCTTTGCCTGCGAGCAGGATGGTGCGATCGCCGGCCGATCCACCGGCGGCTTCGGCAAAGGCGGCGGAGTGGCAGACGACGTCGAGTTGGTCGGTGAGCGCGATGGTCGGATGAATCGTGGGGACGACCTGGCTGACGTTGCCCACATCAGTCGAGCCCAGCTCCTGATCCTCGGGCGTCTGCTCTATCCGTTCCCCTAATGCCTCGAGGTTTGCCCGAAAGAGAGCGCCTAAGGCGCGGTTACACCTCATGGGGTGGTACATCTCGCCTTCATCATCGATTGTAACCGTGGCACCTGTAGCCTTTGCCGCCCCCTCGAAGCAGCCGACCACGCGCCCATACAGGTCGCCAAGGTAGTCGAGATCGAGCGAACGAATACAGAATCTGGCGGCCGAATGGTCCGGAATGATATTGGGCGCGCGACCGCCGTCGGTGATGATCCCGTGGATTCTGGCGTCGTCTCGGAGCTGTTGGCGCAGCGCATTGAGGTTTGTGAAGGCAAGCACCAGTGCGTCGAGCGCATTGATACCGAGATAAGGGGCCGCCGCGGCGTGGCTGGCCTTTCCGAAGAATTCAACGCGAAGCGCGCGCATCGCCAGGGCGCTCTTGAATATTTCGGTTCGGTTGCTCGGGTGGACGAGAAGCGCGGCGTCGACGTCGGCGAACAGCCCGGCCTTCACCAGGGCAATCTTACCTCCGCCTTTTTCCTCGGCGGGGCAACCGACCACCTGCAGCCGTCCTCCGATCGCGGACAGAAATGGCTGTAAGGCTAACGCGGCACCAACGGAACTCGCTGCGATCAGATTGTGACCGCAGGCGTGGCCGAGTACGGGGAGTGCATCGTATTCGGCAAGAAAGGCAACAGTTGCTGATGGGTGATCGACACCCGCCGTGGCGATAAACGCGGTGGGTAACCCGCCAACCCCCTCGATCACCTCAAAGTGGTGCGCCCTGAGGAGTGAGGTCAGATATCGCGCCGACTCTCGCTCCTCGTAAGCTAACTCCGGATGCAGGTGCAGGAAGCGGCCGACCGCGCTCAGCGTACTCGATAGTCGATCGACCGCCGAGCTGACCTCATCTTTGACGGGCATCGTTCGTGTGTCTCTCGCTCTTCCGCCGGAGCCTCTCTGGTCGGCGAGGTAAGGCAACGGGTGCTATACCGCGGACACCTTTGGCTGTTTATCGGATGACAGTAAAGGTAGTGTGTTGAGCGGCTTCCTTGCCATCCGCCTTCACAGTCATGACGACCTGATAGCTTCCACTCGCTGCATTCGCGGGGAGGATAAGCGGCTGACTGCTGGTCCACGTTCCGCCCATGCGCTGCACTTGCAGGGTTGAGTCGCCGACTGCGGAACCGTTGAAGGAGATCTGTCGGCGCTCTGTGACTTGAACGGTCTGCTGATCGTTGGGCGCAAGCACCGCAAACCTCATGTTGAGGTTGATCGTATCGCCCGGGTGGATCTGCGCCGGATGCGCCTCGACGGCCTCGATTCTGAGTATGGTTCCCTGCGTGGGGTTGTAGCGGTAACGTTGGGATGTTGTCGACCGATCCCACGATCGCGCCTCTACAACATTGCCGACGACGCCGCCCGTGAGACCGCCCAGAAGTCCGCCCACCAGTGTTCCGGCGGCGTTGCCGAATATCAACCCTCCGGTCAACATACCGGCCGCAGCCCCAATACCGGCGCCGAGGGCGGTTTCGGGATGTGCCTTTACCTGCTCTTCGATCGCTGCGCAACCCAGCGTGCCGCCGGTCACTAAGAACAGACACAGCAATAACGCGATCCCTTGTCTGAAAGAAACGGCCATCTGTATCGTCTCCTATTTAAGCCGTAAATGTGTGCTGCCTTTCGCGAAACTATCCTAACATCAGCGGCAAGAGCGCGTCAACGATTCCAATAGCCCCCGCCCGCGTCATTGCGAGGGAGCGTAGCGACCGAAGCAATCCCGCATGCGCCGCCGGCGCGCCCATGGGCATGACAGTCGATATCCCGCACCCCCTCACCTGCATCCTCTCTTCCGGATGAGGGGAGAGGAGATCTTTGTTGATCCCCCTCGCCCCGTTTGGGAAGAGGGTTGGGGTGAGGGAACGTTCCGGGCAATCTCGCAGTGTTTTCAGGATAACGATCGTGAGATTGCCACGCTCCCGTTGGTCGCTCGCAATGACGGAGTTTGGGGGTCGGAGTTGCGCGGCCCTAGTTGTGGCGGCTGTTGAGGTTGTGCTATATATTTACCAGAAGGTGAGGCCAATGAGATACCCCGTAGCGGTCATTGTGATCTTCTTGCTGGTGCTTGCAGGGTGCGCGACACCTCCGACACCCAGAGAGAGCGGGACCGTGGGAGGTGCCGCGATCGGTGCCGCGACTGGCGCCGCCCTTGGCGGGATTGGGGGGGCGCCGGGAAAGGGCGCGGCCATTGGCGCGGCGGTGGGAGCGGTCACTGGCGCGCTGACAGGCGACGCAGTTCAAAGCGAACAGGCGGATAGGGCGCACGCGTCGAGATATGCCTATGCGAGCCCGCCATACCCGCCACCCAGCGGCGCTTTGCAGATTGAAGTAACACCTGGGGATGCTGAGATCCTTATTGATGGCAGGCGGATCGGGGCGGCGAAGGAGTTTCGCGGTCCCGCCGTGGTGCCCGTTGTCGCGGGTCTGCACGTGGTGGAGTTCCATTGGAGAGGGTTCAGTGTGACGAGTCAGGTGATGGTTCCACCGCAGACTACTGTACCCTTCAGGCGGGACCTGGGGCCTCCGCCCTCCGCCATGCAATAGAACCTCTCACCCGGAGCAGATGGTCAGTCGTTCCAACAAGGGCGTGCTCAGCCTCGATTTCCCTCTACGCCGGGCAGGATGGTTCGGTGCATCCACCAGTCAGCAGGCGTTCTGGTGGGATGAGTTGTTTGGCCCTGGCAAGCGTATGACGGAGCATGGACTGGCCGCCAATGAGGGTGCAGCACTGTTTGGGACGCGTAGAGCCCCAGTGCATCCGTATGAAGCGTTTGAGTCGTTTCCCCTCGCCGATCCCGTCTCTGGAGCCCGGACGGTGATTTCATCGGGCGGGGGCTGGTTCACGCCTGATCCTCAGACCTGCGTTTGCACGCCGGGGAGTAAGGCGACTTTCGGGTTTGTGTCGCAGTGCAAGAAAGGAACGTGGATCCCGACCGGCAACCAGGAGTTCCAGTGCAAGGCGGATAATATTAACCTCCACAGCACGAGTTTCGACTGGCTGGTTGTGAGCGGCCAACAGGCCCAGTTCCATGGCACAGGTACGATCAATGGTACGGGGGCCTTCGAGTCCCGGGTGACCGTGCGGGACGGGGACCTGATCGGTCAGCCGGATCGGTTTGAGATCAGGATCCTCCCGGCAGGTAGCAATACCGCATGCGCCCCTGGCGCGCCCATGGGGATGACAGTCGATACCCCGCCCCCCTCACCTGTATCCTCTCCCCCATGTGAGGGGGGAGGAGATCTTTTGTGATCCCCCTCGCCCCGTTTGGGGAGAGGGTTGGGGTGAGGGGACGTTCCGGGCAATACCTCCGTTGAACCCTACCGATTATACCGCTTCCTATGGCATCTGGTAATTCGGAAGCGACCACTTGATGGCGCTTGCCCACTGCCGCAGTTCTGAGCTAAGATAACATGTCGAAATAAGGCTGATTCTAACGGAGGGGCAATGAAAATCAAACTGTTGGCAACGGTGGTTGTGGTATCAATGGCGTTGGTTAGCGGTTTATTCACGGCTGTCTTTGCGGAGGAGGGAGTGGCGCTACCGGCAGCCAGGAAGGCAGTGCGTGGGCTGACGAATAGCGGGCTTGGGGTGATTGTTGAGGTGCCGAAGACGATCTACTACGACACGCTTGAGGATGGACTGTTGTACGGCCTCACGGTAGGGGCCTTAGAGGGATTGAGCTGGGGGATTGCGCGAGCGCTTACCGGGGTCTACGAAATCGTGACCTTCCCGTTCCCGATTCCGGAAGGGTATCGTCCGATCTACAAGCCCGGCTTCCCCCTTGAGCCCGGGAAAACGGATGTCGCTGATTGACAGCGAAAGGGCCGGAAAACTCTTAGGGTCTTTGCTTGAGCAACGAGCTTCCCTGCATAACAGGTTGTGTTGACGGGCGAAACCGGCTACTGAGGGAGCATCGGGGCTTGAGGCCCGCCTCCGCCTTCTGGTTGGGTTGATGGCGCTGATGTCGGGTAGTTTACAGGCGGAACGCTGTAGCCGGGGTCGTAAGGGATACCCGTCTGAGGCGGGCAGTATGGTGCGTAGGCCGGATCCGGGGAGAGACATGGATCTGACCCGTAGTAGGGTGGGTAGCCGTAGTAATAGTGGCTGGAATACGGATAGCCGTAATAGGAATAGTAAGGATAGTAGGGATAGTAGGGGGGTACACCCGAATAGTAGTAAGGGTCGTACCACCACCAGGCTGGGGCAAAGGCGCTTACGCCGAAGCCAAAGAAGAAATGGTCGTGGCCACGGTTGTCGTGGCCACCGTGTGTCGGACCACGGAATGGATGGCTATGTCCGCCACCGCCGGTCACGCCGCCCCGTGCTCCTCTAACTGCCGGGCTACCACTCCGGCTTCCTCCAGTTACCCCCCCGCCTCTGAAGCCGCTAGTACGGCCTGCGCCTCCTCCTCCACCATCTCTGCCGCCCGCTTGGGCGAAGGTGGCTGGAACCGTAACGAGCAGGAGGAGGACAAGTATATTCGCTATAATCACCATGAACATTCTGCCTTGCTTCATGATCGTTCCCTTACACACGTCAAGTTATCTTGACGTGTGTAAGGCTCCCTCCGGGTTCCTGCTGACCTGAACTGTATCTACCTGAAGTCCCCCTCTGAAAGCTGAAGCCGAAAACTTCGATCTCGTGGGTCGATTTGGATCTGCCGTTCATACCGTCCGGTAGGCGGTGCTCCTGTCGCAGCCTCAGCGGTCGGCCTGGCGGCGATTCGATGTGGCCCGGCCACGAGTGCGAGTTGACGCGATTCGCCTGGTCGTAGTGTAAAAAGAGGTGCAACTCCGGCAGCAGCCGGGTCCGCATCTAGATAGACGTTAACGGTCCAGTGAGTGTTATTGACCAGCATCCCTGGCGTTCTGGGCGCGCCCATAGCCGGTGGCGGACTGTGCCAGGCAACCGGCGGGACCGGCGGCGGACAAAAGCGCCACCCCTCCATAGCCTCGATGGCCTGTTCATGCTGAATGCCGGCCTCGGAGATGCCAAGGGTAATAATTCCGAGAAAGAACCGCGCCGCATACTTCGAATCACGAGTTCCGACCGAATCGCACGGACGAACCGCCAAGCTGGCGCATCCCGACAGGGCAATCGCCAGTAAGAGACAAGCGAGCGCTCGCTTCACCCTGATCTCCTTCTACGAGTGATGTGGCAAGTTAGTTGCCCGATACGCCTTGTAGCATGACAGGCGCTCAGCACCGGCCTCAATAGCCATAGTAACCGCAATCGTAGCGATAGTACCCGAAGACCCAGTTGCCGTACCCATCATAGTATCCGGGAATCCATACCCGGGCGCATGGTGGATAGGCGCGGTAGTACGGATACGGCTGATAGTGCACTGGGGGCGGATAAGGGTAGCCATATGCGGGATAGGGCGTCAGTGGAACCGCAAGATTCAAGCCGAAGGAAAACTGCGTCCTTGCCGCTGCCGGATCCGCCGTCAGAAGTAGCCCGATTACCAGTGAAGCGCCGATCGCCAGGGCCGCCACGCGTCTCTTCGCCGCTTTCATCTTATCCACCTCCTCTCATATTTTAAAGTACGTACCTCCGCTTTTATGGTAACATGCGCCAACCGGATTTTAAAGGGTCGGTGCTTGGCTGTGCTGCCGGCTCAGCGCCGGATACTGCTGCATTGTCGATATGCTCGCCACGGTGCGCAGTACGCTCGGTGGAACCTTTCTGACCTATTAGATACGTCGTCACGGCTTCGGGTTTATTGGTCCGATCTGCGTTATATTGGAGGGGGATGGATGGTTCACGCCTATGTCTTTATTATAACGAGCAAGGCCAGGGAGCAAGAGGTGGCAGATGCAATCGGAGAGCTGCCAATGGTCAAGTTCACGCATAGTGTCACCGGCAATATCGATGTGATAGCCTTTATCGAAGCTCCGGATCTCAGCGCGCTGTGGGATACCGTCAATCATGTTCAAGCCCTGCCGGCGGTGACACGAACCACCACCAGTCTGGTCGTTGAACCGGTATAGGGATTTCGATCTCAGGCGAAGCCGGCCAGCGAAGCAGCCGATGCGGCGGTCGTTGCCGCTACCTGCCGAAGAAAACGAAGATTAAGCGTGTCAAGGGTATCCGTCGGCAGATGGTAATGCGGGTTACGCAGGAAAGCAGTGTCGGTAATCATGACAGCGGGGTAGCCGGCGTCCCAGAAAGCCGCATGATCGCTCTGGCGCACGAGTGGTAGGTTCGCCCCGTTGTCCTCTACGACTAAAGCCTGTACGGGTAGCATGGGGGCAACCAGGGCCGCTGTCTCTTTGAAGAGCGCGACGAGTCCATCCGATTGTCGGTTTCCCACCACACCGATGAAATCTCCTAGGGCCGGCGCCTGGATTCCTGGGGGAATCGCCTGCGTAGGACCGGTATAGCCAATCATTTCCAAGTCGAAGACACCTCGAATCGGCGCGCCACACGCCTTGGCCCGTTCTGCATAGTACAGGCTGCCTGGGTTTCCGTACTCTTCAAGTGCAAAGGCAATGAAGACCAGATCGTCCCGGAAGTGGTGATCGGTCACGGCTCCGGCGATCTCAAGCAGTCCGGCGACTCCGCTGGCATTATCGTCGGCCCCTGGACAATTCGGGACGGTATCGTAGTGGGCGACGACCAGCACCTGTCCATGACGGGACGACCCGGGATGCGACGCGATCAGATTTCGGTACCATCGGCCGTCGCACCTGAAGCGATCCTCCACAAGCTGCAGGCCCAATTCCGTCAATGCGTGAGCGATCGTATCCGCAGCCGCTTCCATACGGGCGTAGCCGGCATACGGGTCTCTTGGCCCAACAAGCCGTTCGAGATGCGTGCGTATACCGGATTCGGAAACCATCTCGACGATCCTATGGATACGATCGATGGGCTTCATATACAAGATGCCCTGCGGGGTAGACGCCGATCGCGCTACCGGGTTAATTGGCTGGATCCCACGTTGTCCAGCGCCTTATTGCTGGCGTAAATCGGGACGCTCGCTCGCAACGCCAACGCAATCGCATCACTGGGTCGACTGTCGACTGTAATCTCTTTGCCGTCGATCTCGATATATAGAGTTGCATAATAGATATTATCCCTGAAGTCGCTGATAATGACGCGCCCCAGGTGAGAGCGGAGGGCCGCTAGAAGGGAGAGGGTCAGATCGTGGGTCAAAGGACGGGGAGGTGTGAGCTGTTGGAGAGGGACAACGATACTTTGAGCTTCAAGAGGCCCAACAAAAAGTGTGAGTTCTCGCTTCGCGCCTTTCCCACGAAGGAGTACGGCGGTCTGGTCGCCTCCTGGGGCGGGGGCTACACCCAGCACCTCCATTTCGTATAAATCCTTACGTTCTTCGGCTTGCCCGGCAGTCCAGGGGATGAGGAATAAAGCGGTCAGAAGGGAAACCGTTGCAATCCGCGGATAGTATGCGGAGTGGCGTTGCTGCTTATTCATTCAGACAACGAACGAGGCGCCAGCCATTCAGCATATTAACGCGGTGCAACTGTTCGGGTATCAGTTGCGCCGCCTTCAGGACCGGCATCAGCCTGAGATCGGTCTTGAACCCAAGCCTGGTACACAACGGCGCGATCAGTTCCTCCATGGTACCGACAACCGGGTTCTCGCTCTTAAAATGGTTTAAAATGACGATGTGGCCCTTCTTCTTGCACACTCGTTTGATCTCTTGGAGGACCTGCACCGGTTCTGGTACGGCGCTAATGACGTACGTGGCCAACACATGATCGAAGTGTGCGTCGGGAAACTCCAGCTTCGACGCATCCATCTCTTTAATGGTGACGTTGGTCATCCCATAGTCTCTCACCTTCTCCTCGGCCTTGCTCAACATCGGTCGAGACAGGTCGATGCCGACGAGGTGGCAATCCTGCGGGTAGAGCGGGAGGTTCAACCCTGTACCGATCCCGACCTCGAGGACGATGTCGTTCGGCTTGACATCGAGAAGTTGTACTGCCGCAACGCGCCCCGGGTGAAACACTCTTTCGAACAGGAGGTCGTACATAGGGGACAAGATGGCATAGGCTCGCGTGATCTGCTTGTAGTCTAAGGCGACCATTCAACCCTCCAATAGCCTTCCGTATCGATCAATCTCCCGTCAAGACGCAAAGCATTATACTCTACCTCGACTGTCGCGAAAACAGATTTTCGTCAAAGTCTACCGGCAGCCTGACCGCCCGTCCCTGAATATCCCGGTACAACAGATACCCGTGTTGTCGGCCAAAATCATAGAGCCGCTTCGTCAGGAGGACGTCCTGCTTACAGTATTCGATCACCCGCTCGATCTCGCCTGCCTTAAACCAGGCCAGGCTTTGCAGGCCATCTGCTGACTTTCGCTCCCCCAGAGTCTCTTGAGCCAGATGATCCAGTTTCAGCCGGAAGCCGAGTCTTCGGTAGACGCATTCGAGAATATCCAGCGTGGGCAGGGAATTCCAGTCAACGTCGGCGTAGGCCCGCAAGACATCGAAGTCGAAACGCCGCAGGTTGAACCCGACGACCAGACGCGCGCGGACCAGGTCTCTGATCAGAGCATCAACCTGCGGCTCGGTGTAGACGCGGAACTCGGCGCGATCCAGGTCGTAGACGACGCCGACCGCAAGCCCCATCCGATGTCGCTGGTCCCATCCGCCAACATCATCGGCGCTGCGCTGCGTCTCAAGGTCAAAGACGACGGCACAGGGCGCCGCCGTCGTGGTGTCGGCGTCGTCCTCCTTCCGCGGATGAGATACGGCTGCCACCAGGTGATCGGGGCGCGGTCGCCTGGTGTCGGTCCACGGCGTCTCCCCGAGCAGACCCTGAAGCGTCAGGGAGGCGCCCTGTTTATCGAGCGGTTTATTGCCGGAACCGCACTTGGGTGAGTGGACGCATGAGGGGCATCCGGCTTCGCATGTGCACTCGTCGAGGAGTTGTCGTGTCTTGAGGAACAGCTCCGGCAGAACCTGGAAGCCGCGTTCGGTCAACCCGATACCGCCCGGGTAGCCGTCGTAAATAAAAATTGCCGCGCGACCGACCTGGGGGTGGATCGGATAAGAGATCCCGCCGATGTCCGAGCGGTCGCAGAGGGCATACAGCGGGAAGAGACTGATCATGGCGTGCTCCACCGCATGAATGCTCCCCATGAAGTGTGACCCCGTCTGTTCCACCATCGCCTTTAGCCCATCAGGCACCTCAAACCAGAGACCGACGGTCTCAAAGGTGTGAGGCGGCAGATCCAGACGATAGGACCCAATCTTATCCTGGCCAAAGATTCGCCTGCGTTCATAACCAAGCACCCGCTCAGTGACTTTGAGCCGTCCCAGGTGATATGGGATCCCTTGATGCTCCATGGATTCCATGATTTCGAGAACCTCAGTATCCTTCTCGGCGAGCGGCGTCGTGTAGTAATCGATGGAGACCGGTCTGACGTGCACCTTGTGCTGGACCAGATCCAGATTCAGGATCTCATATTGCTGCCCCTGATGCAGATAGACGGCCCCCGGATGACACTCATGGACGGCGCGGATGCCATCAATGGTGCCGATAGCCCGGCCGGCCTGGTCAAGAATCGCACAGGCCTCTCCCAGTGAGCGGATGTTGATTCGGCGCTGAGGATTTCGCTCACGGGCGTACCATTCCGTCCCGTCCGCCGACAACAGCAACCGCCCCTGATCGTGAAGCGCCCGGATGAGGTCCTTCTCCGCCGCATAGAACGGGTCGTCGGTTCGCAACGGCACTTCGGAAGCCGCTGCCACGAGATGCGCTGTGAGAATCTGGCGATTCGCGGGATCGACGATCGCCGCTTCGAATGGCCGACCGAAGAAGTCATCGGGGTGTCGGAAAAAGTACTGATCGAGGGCATCGGGAAGCGCAATCAGGATGATCAGCGCCTCTCGCCGGCCGCGACCCACTCGACCGCCCCGTTGCCATGTGCTGGTAATGCTGCCGGGATACCCCACAAGGAGACAGGCATCCAGCCCGCCCACATCAATCCCAAGCTCCAGGGCGGAGGTGGTCACGACTCCTGACAATTGTTCGCTGAACAGCCCTTGCTCGACAGCTCGGCGTTCATCGGCCCTAAAGCCCGCTCGATAGGCGGCAAGTCGGCCGCCAAGCGTCGGATCGGTTTGTCGGGCCCACATCGCGATCAACTCGGCGATCTTTCTGGCCTTGGCGAAGGCGATGGTCTTCAGCCCTTTCCGGAGACACTGGAGGAGCAGGTCGGTCGCCTCGGTGTATGCGCTGCCGGTTGGATTGATCAGCAGAAAGTGCTTACCCTGCTGCGGCGCGCCATCCGCGTCAATCACGTGAAATGTGTGACCGGTGAGTTGCTCCGACAGGCCGGCAGGATTACTGATTGTCGCCGAGCAGGCGATGAACTGCGGCTGCGCTCCGTAGGCGGCCGCCACCCTCCGCAGCCGACGCAGGACGTGGGCGATGTGCGAGCCGAACACCCCGCGATACGTGTGCAGTTCGTCGAGCACCACATAGCGGAGGTTGCGCCACAACTCACGCCACTGAGCGTGGTAGGGTAATAACGACAGATGGAGAAGATCAGGGTTGCTCAGCAGAAGCTGGGGCGGGTTCGCCCGGAGTTTCTCGCGGCGCGACGCCGGCGTATCGCCATCCACAATGGCGGCCTCGATACCTGCACCGGGAGGCAGCAGCGTCTGCAACGTCTTCAGTTGATCCTGCTCCAGCGCCTTGATTGGGAACAACAGCAGGGCTCGAGCCGAACGATCGGCCAGCAGGTGTTCAAGAATCGGCAAGAGATAGGTCAGACTTTTCCCGGATGCGGTGGAGGTGACGACTAAAGGATGCCGGCCGGCGCGGGCCGCTTCAATGGCGGCGCACTGGTGCGTGTAGAGCCGGTCGACACCAATCCGACGCAACGCGTCCCAAAGGGGTTCAGGCAGAGGGTCGCCTAAGTCTGCGTAGCTTGGAGATTTGGACGGAATCTTCCTGAGGTGGACAGGATGACCCCGTGTCGCGTAGCCTTGACGCAATTCGTCCACAAATCGATCGACGTGGGGGAGGGATGGAGGCGACGGGGATCGCCCGGCCGGATGTGCCTTAACAGGTCGCATCATGCTCAGGCGTTGTGGATCAAAACCCGTCTGCCGTCTGCGGTTGCTCGTGGCCACATATACGCCATTCCTTTATCACGGGGCGTGAAAGCGTGTCAAGGCTAAAACCCATTTGGACCTTGACAAAGATGACGGTGAGATTATGATAGCCGTTCGACGGTCGAATGCCGATCGTGATCCTGAGGCTATCGAGGTATTACTATTATCGCAATGCTATGAGCTATTAGCTGATAGCTGACGGCTACCGTTATGAAGATTCATGAGTTTCAGGCGAAGGCGATCCTGAGCGCGTACGGGGTGCCTGTGCCAAAAGGGGAAGTGGTGGCGACACCCGTCGAGGCGAGGCGCGCCGCGGAGCGACTGGGCGGCGCCGTCGTGCTGAAGGCCCAGATCCATGCGGGCGGCCGCGGGAAAGCCGGCGGGGTCATGTCGGCCTCGTCCTCACAGGAGGCCGAAGGGTTAGCGAACCGGCTCATTGGCGCCCGCCTGGTCACGCATCAGACCGGTCCCGAAGGTAAGATTGTGAAGAGAATCCTGGTGGAGGAACAACTGGTCGTCAGTCGCGAGCTGTACGCTGGAGTTGTTCTGAATTATCAGGCGGCACGGCCCGTCATTATGGTCAGTGCGGCCGGGGGGATGGAGATCGAGGCGGCGGCGACAGATCCGGAGAGAATCACCGGGGTCGCCATCGATCCGGCCATACAGCTTCAGCCGTTTCATATTCGCCGACTCGTGTCGGGTTTCGCATTGCCGCCGTCGATCCAGAAGGCGGCCGGCGGCGTAGTGTCCGCCCTGTATCAAGTGTTTCAGGAGAAAGATTGTTCATTGGTCGAGATCAATCCCCTGGTCGTCACAACCGAGGGTCGACTCCTGGCGCTGGATGCCAAGCTGAATATCGACGACAACGCCCTGTTCCGCCACCCGGAGTTGGCGGCGCTTCGCGATCCGGATGAGGAGTTACCCCTCGAGGTCGAGGCCTCGAAGTCCGGCCTGAACTACATCAAGCTGAACGGGACCGTGGGATGCATGGTGAATGGGGCTGGATTAGCCATGGCAACCATGGATTTGGTTAAGCTTGTCGGCGGCGAGCCGGCGAATTTTCTCGATGTCGGTGGTGGCGCCAGCGCCGAACAGATCGAACGGGCGTTTCGCATCCTGGTCTCAGATCAATCCGTCAAAGTGGTGTTCATCAACATTTTTGGAGGAATCCTCAGGTGTGATCGGCTGGCGGAGGGGGTCATTCGTGCGGCTCGCTCGCTCCATGTGACATGGCCGATCGTGCTCCGGATGGAGGGGACCAATGTGGATCAAGGTAAGCGTATGCTCGCCGAGTCCGGCTTAAATTTCATCACAGCGGATGGCATGCAGGAAGCCGCCGAGCAGGCCGTGAAGGCCGCCAGACAAGCCGTTTCTTAGAAAATGTCGATTGCGTCTATTGCGTCGATTGCGAACCTTGAAGCTTGAACGTCATACTTTGAACATTGAACATTGAACATTGCACGTTGAACCTCGAACCTTGAACATTGCACTTTTTAACGAACAATGAGCATTCTCGTAGATCAGCAGACGCGCGTCGTGGTGCAGGGGATCACCGGCAAGGAGGGGACGTTTCACGCCCTGGCGTGTCGTGAGTACGGGACCCGTATGGTCGCAGGCGTGACCCCAGGCAAGGGGGGTGTACGCCATGAGGAAATTCCGGTCTTTGACACCGTGCGTGAGGCTGTAGATAGAGAGGGCGCCAATACCGCCCTGATTTTTGTCCCCGCCGCCTTCGCCGCCGAGGCGATTCTGGAGGCGATCGATGCGGCGGTCCCGCTGGTGGCGTGTATTACGGAGGGGATTCCCATTCTGGATATGGTGCGGGTCGCCCGTGTTCTTCACGATTCTGGAACCCGCCTGGTAGGCCCGAACTGTCCGGGGATTATCTCTCCTGGACAGGCGAAAGTGGGGATTATGCCGGGCCACATCCACAAACCCGGTCGCATCGGTGTTATCTCACGAAGCGGTACGCTCACCTATGAGGCGGTCAATCAGCTCACACGTCTGGGTCTTGGTCAATCTACGTGCATCGGGATTGGCGGAGATCCGATTATCGGCACCACCTTCGTCGATTGCCTGGCGCTCTTTGAAACCGATCGAACGACCGATGCCGTTCTGATGATCGGTGAGATCGGGGGGACGGCTGAAGAGGAGGCTGCAGCCTTTGTTGAGCGCCATGTCACGAAACCGGTCATTGCATACATCGCCGGGCTTGCGGCGCCTTCCGAGCGACGCATGGGTCACGCGGGGGCGATTATCTCCGGCGGAAGAGGAACGGCAGCGGAGAAGATCGATGCACTGCAGCGGGCCGGTATTACCGTCGTACGCAATCCGGCGGAGATCGGCGCCGCTGTCAAAAAAGTTCTCGGCTGACAGCGTTGAGCTGGCAGCTCCTCATAACGGAGTAGACCATGGAACACACCTTAGTCATTGTGAAACCGGACGCTGTAGCACGGGGCCTTATTGGTGAGGTTATTCGACGGTTTGAGAGCGAGGGGCTGGTGGTATGCGGGCTGAAGATGGTCCGGCTGGCGCAGAAAGAGGCCGAGGGGTTCTATCAGGTACATCGGGCTCGACCATTTTTTGACAGTCTGACCCGTTTCATGGCCGCCGGCCCTTGCGTGGCGATGGTCCTTGCGGGGGAGGGGGCGATAGGGCGCGTTCGGACGCTGATGGGCGCTACCGATCCGGCCAAGGCTGCCGAGGGCACGCTCCGGCGAAGCTTTGCCGCCAGCATTGAGAAGAACGTCGTGCATGGTTCGGACTCAGAGGCCTCAGCGGCCTTTGAAATCCCATATTTTTTCAATCGATTAGAGATCGTTTCTCCTGCCGAGCGGGGAGAAATATCCGTAATGTAAGTTCAGGGTGATGGTGGTTTTACCTGGAAATTCCTTGACTTGAGGGTGCTCGCCTTGTAAAATGCCACTAGGTTTGGCGGAGTAGAGACTATGCTGGTAGAACGGTCACAGATTCCCCCCGAAGGGCTGGATCTGGAAGTGCGCGAAGAACCGTGCTGGGAGGGGGTTGAAGGATTGTGGCTCTCGCTCGCGCCGGTTGAAGCCTCGCTCCATCTGGAGCGGGATGTAACAGGCATTCTTGCGAGTGGAACATTCTCAACAACGGCGATTATACAATGCAGTCGATGTTCCGAGCCGGTGTCCGTCCCTATCTCCGACTCGTTCACGATTCTGTATGCGGAAGCGGGCGAAGCCTTTGATGACGAGGAGGTGGAACTCAGCGCCGCCGAGATGGATGTCGATGTCATGCAGGACCAGCGTCTCGACGTGACCAAGCTGCTGCGGGAAAATGTCCTGCTGAACGTGCCGCTCCAGCCCCTTTGTCGGGTTGACTGCCGCGGCTTGTGCCCCCATTGCGGAATCAATCTGAACGAGAACACGTGTGAGTGTCGCGTTCAGGAAGGCGATCCAAGGCTGCTTCCCCTTCAACAATTACTCTAGCCTGCTAAACATCCAGGAGGATTCGAATGCCCCTACCAAAACGTCGTCATAGCAATACGCGGACACGAACACGACGCTCGCATGACGCCCTGACGGCGCCCAATCTTGTGGAGTGCCCAAACTGTCACGAGCGGAAGCTGCCTCATCGGGCTTGCCCGGCCTGTGGTCATTATCGCGGTCGGGAGGTCGTGAAGCGGGAAGAGGTGTAACCCTCCCCCGCTCCCGAGCGCAGACAGGTATGGGAACCCGTATAGCCCTTGACGCGATGGGCGGCGATCGCGGCCCCATGGTCACGGTTGAGGGCGCCGTAGCCGCCGCCCGTGAGTTCAACCTGTCTGTTGTGCTGGTCGGGAACGAAGAGGAAATCAGTAAGGCGCTGAAGCAGCACGCCGCGACGGGTCTCGGCATTGCGATCAGGCACGCCCCTGAGACGGTGGGGATGCAGGAATCCCCGTCTGCCGCCTTACGAAAAAAGAAGCAGTCCTCCATCCGGGTCGGCCTCGAGTTGGTAAAGAATAGAGAGGCCGATGCGTTTATCAGTGCCGGGAATACCGGCGCAGTGATGGCCACCGCGTTGATTACCTTGGGTCCGCTTCCCGGCGTGGAGCGTCCTGCTATTGCCCTCATCATTCCAACATTGAAAGGGCAGTCGATTCTATTGGATGCCGGCGCCAATGCCGATTGCAAAGCGCGGCATCTTCTCCAGTTTGCGATTATGGGGGACGTCTATGCTCGGCAAGTCATGGGGAAACGGTTGCCTACCGTGGGTTTGCTGAGCATCGGAGAGGAGGAGAGCAAGGGTAACGAACTGACGCGAGAGGCCTTCAAGGGACTCGAAGAAGACCAGACTCTCAACTTTATCGGCAACGTCGAGGGACGCGAGGTCTTGACGGGGGCAGCCGATGTCATTGTCTGCGACGGGTTTACGGGTAATATCGCCTTGAAGATTATCGAAGGCGCCGCGGAGTTCTTCACACGCTTACTGAAGGAGGAATTGGGTAAGGGACTGGCCGGGATGGCCGGCGCCCTGTTGGCTCGGGGGGCGTTCAAACGCTTTAAGAAGGTGGTTGACTATACGGAGTACGGTGGCGCCCCGTTGCTGGGGGTCCGCGGGATCTGTATTATCAGCCACGGTCGCTCAAGCGCCAAGGCCTTCAAGAATGCGATCCGAGCTGCCGCAGAATGCGTCGACAATAAGGTGCTCGAGCATATCACGGAAGGGATTGCCGTCAGTTAGTGAGAGGATGTATGTGATGTACGGGAGCAGGGTGGCCGGCACAGGAGCCTCCGTTCCGGATCGGATACTGACCAATGCTGAGCTGGAGCGGATGGTCAGTACGAGCGACGAGTGGATCGTCACGCGCACCGGAATCTCGGAGCGGCGGATCGCTGCCGACGATCAGGCCACATCGGATCTGGCCGAGGGGGCAGCTCGACGCGCGCTTGAGGCGGCTGCCGTTGACCCTCATGACCTGGATCTAATCCTCGTCAACACAGTCACCCCCGATATGTTCTTTCCCTCTACCGCGTGCGTGGTGCAGGAGCGGATTGGCGCGTCGCGCGCGGCGGCCTTCGATCTGTTGGCGGCGTGTGCCGGCTTTGTGTACGGTCTCTCTGTCGCCGATGCCTATCTGCGAGCCGGCGTCATGCGCAATATTCTCGTGATAGGAGCAGACATCATGTCGAGGGTCGTTGACTGGAGTGATCGAGGGACCTGCGTCCTCTTTGGCGATGGCGCCGGTGCGGTGCTCCTGCAGCGGACAACCGATCCCTCTGTCCTCTCCACGCATCTGTACTCGGACGGGTCAAAGGGGAGGCAACTGATGATTCCGGGGGGCGGCTCGCGCCAGCCCGCCTGTCAACAGGTAATTGATGAAAAGCTGATTACGATTCGGATGCCCAATGGGAACGAGGTGTTTAAGACGGCCGTCCGATATATGGAGGAGGCCGCCATGGCGGCGCTGAAGGCAAACGGGGTGGAGGTCTCCGACATCGACCTCTTCATTTCGCATCAGGCCAACGCCCGAATCATCTATGCCGTAGCCGAACGGCTCGACCTTCCGCGGGAGCGGATCTTTATGAATATTGATCGTTACGGGAATACCTCTGCAGCTTCGATTCCTATCGCCATGGACGAAGCGGTCCGGGCTGGACGACTGAAGCGTGGTGACTTGTTGCTGCTGACGGCCTTTGGGGGCGGCATTACTTGGGGATCAGCGCTCATCCGATGGTGAGCACCCGTACGGTCCCCGTGATGAATGCGATCGCGTGTGTGTTTCCCGGTCAAGGTTCCCAACGGGTCGGGATGGGACAAGACTTTTGGATGCAGGTTGCCGAAGCCCGTCTGCTGTTCGAGAAGGGCAGTGAGGCGCTGGGGATCGATCTCGCAGATCTCTGTTTTCATGGGCCCGATGAGCAACTGACGCTCACCACAAACGCACAGCCGGCGATTATGGCGGTAAGTATGGCCGCGTTTGCCGCGTTGCAGCGCGAGGGGATTACGCCAGGCTATGTGGCGGGCCATTCGCTCGGAGAGTATTCGGCGCTCGTCGCGGCCGGAAGCTTAGCGTTCGAAGATGCGATTCGCGTTGTGAGAAAGCGAGGCCAATTCATGCAAGAGGTGGTGGCGCCTGGCGCAGGCGGCATGGCGGCTGTGTTAGGTCTGGACACCCGGAGCGTCGCTGCCGCGTGTGAGGAGGCCGCTCCACACGGGATCGTCGAGGTCGCGAATCTTAATGGTCCTGGCCAAGTGGTGATTGCCGGACAGAGCGAGGCAGTTGAGTGCGCGATCGAGTTGGTCAAACAACGCGGCGCGAAGCGGGCGATGCGCCTCCAGGTGAGCGCGCCGTTTCACTGCTCCTTGATGCGGCCGGCGGCTGAACGATTAGCCGCCGAACTGCGAGCGATTCCGATTGCCGACCCGTCGGTTCCGTTGGTCAACAATGCCGACGCCGAACTATTGACGAGCAGGGACCAGATCGCCGACAGCCTGATCCGGCAGGTGACCAGTCCGGTGCGGTGGGAGGATGTGGTGCGAAGATTGGTGAAAGAAGGCGTCACCCTTTTTCTGGAGCTCGGCCCTGGAAAGGTGCTGACAGGGTTGATCAAGCGGATTGCGCCGGACGCGACCGCGCTGCATGCGGAGGATCTGGGGTCGCTGCGGTTCGCTATGGATCAGATAGGGGTGACTCGTTGATCGGGACGGGCGCAGCGACAGGACTTGAAGGCAAGGTCGCTGTCGTGACCGGCGGCTCGCGGGGCATCGGGCGGGCAATTGCCCTGACACTCTCAGCGCAGGGGGCGAAGGTAGCCATCTGTGCGAGGAGCCTGGAGGCGGCTCAAAAGGTTGTCGCCGAGATGGAGGCGACCGGGGCCGAGGGGCTGGCTGCGGCGGCCGATATCTCGCGGGAGTCTGAGGCCGATGGGCTTATTCAGGCCGCCATGAAACGTTTTGGACGTCTTGACATCCTGATCAATAACGCCGGCATCACCAAGGACGGACTTCTGATCCGGATGAAGGAAGAGGATTGGGATGCGGTGCTGGACGTTAACCTGAAGGGGGCATTCTTGACAACCCGAGCCGCGCTTCGACCGATGCTCCGGGCGCAGGCCGGTCGAATTGTGAATATCAGCTCGGTGGCGGGAACGATGGGGATTCCCGGGCAGGCCAACTACTCCGCAGCGAAGGCCGGCCTGAACGGTTTTACGAAGGCCGTCGCCAAGGAGGTGGCCTCCAGGTCGATCACCGTGAATGCGGTGGCCCCCGGCTTCATTGAAACCGAGATGACTGCGGTGCTGTCTGAGGACCGCAAGCGGACCTACCTCAGCCAGATCCCTATGGGGCGATTTGGCGCGTCGGAGGAGGTGGCGGCCCTGGTCGCGTTTCTGGTATCGGAAGCGGCGAGCTATATTACAGGTCAAGTGATTACGATCGATGGTGGGTTGCGAACATAACCAGCAGATGGCACTGAGGCCGTAGAGAGGGGGACGATGACTGACGTGATGGAGATCGAGGAGAGGGTAAAGAAGATCATTGTAGATCAGTTGGGCGTAAATGCGACAGAGGTGACACCGGAGGCCTCATTCGTTGAAGATCTGGGCGCCGACTCGCTTGATACGGTGGAGTTGGTGATGGCTCTCGAAGAGGAGTTCGGGATCGAGATTCCGGATGAGGAAGCCGAAAAGATCGTGACCGTCAAAGACGCGATCGCTCATATTAAAGCGCATCCTGCGTAACTGGCGAGGCGCGCATGCATGAGTGACATGCGGGCCATGGGGATATAAGGTTATGAGACGAGTCGTCGTGACAGGCTTGGGCGTGGTGGCGCCGAACGGGATAGGCGTCGATATGTTCTGGGAGAACCTCACCAATGGGGTCTCAGGCATCGACCGCATCACTCGATTCGACGCCAGTCATCACGATGTGCAGATCGCCGCGGAGGTCAAGGGGTTCGACCCGCTTCTCTATATGGAGAAGAAAGAGGTAAAGAAGATGGACCGGTTTATCCACTACGCGATGGCCTCCGCCATCATGGCGGTGGATGACGCCCGCCTCACGGAGAAAGAGATCGAACAAAGTCGCATCGGTGTGCTGATCGGTACCGGCATGGGCGGAATCCCGGCCCTGGAGGAAACGCACAAGACGTTATTGGAGAAGGGGCCCAGCCGGATCAGTCCCTTTTTCATTCCGTCGATCCTCACGAACCTTGCCGCCGGCCATATCGCCATCCGCTTCGGCTTTCGCGGCCCGAACTCCTGCGTCTCGACCGCCTGCGCGACCGGGAATCACTCGATTGGGGATTCCTTCGAACTGATCCGGCGAGGGGCGGCCGATCTGATGGTCGCCGGCGGGACCGAGGCCGTCATCTCTCCGCTGACGATCGGGGGTTTTGCTGCCATGAAAGCCCTGTCCACCAGGAATCACGCGCCTCAGCGCGCCAGTCGTCCGTTCGATAAGGGGCGCGATGGTTTCGTCATGGGCGAGGGCGCCGGCCTCGTTATACTCGAAGAGCTGGACCACGCGCTGCGGCGCGGCGCCACAATCTATGCCGAGTTGGCCGGATACGGCATGTCGGCTGATGCCTATCACATGACCGCGCCGAACTCGGAAGGGGCTGGCACCTCGATGACCCTCGCCCTGGAGTCTGCGGGGCTTCGGCCTCAAGAGATCGATTACATCAATGCCCACGGCACATCAACACCCGTAGGTGATGCCGCCGAGACCAGGGCGATCAAGAAGGTGTTTGGGGAGCATGCCTATCGTCTGGCGGTGAGTTCCGTCAAATCGATGACCGGACACCTGCTCGGCGCGGCGGGCGGGGTTGAGTCGGTAGCCACCGTGCTGACGATCCATCACGGCGTGATCCCGCCGACCATCAACTACGACGAGCCGGACCCCGATTGCGATCTCGATTACGTTCCGAACAAAGCGCGTCAGGTGCCGATCAGGGCGGCCTTCACCAACTCATTCGGCTTCGGCGGTACCAACGCGACCCTGGTGTTTAGGCAATACCCATAGAGCGATCGGCCGGAGGAAGAGGCGTGACCGTTCAGGCCAAATTCACATATGAAGACTACCTGCTGTTCCTGGAGGACGGCCGACGCCACGAGCTCATCGATGGAGAGCGCTTCATGACCCCTTCGCCCTCAACCAAACACCAGCAGATTTCCATGAACCTCGCCAGAGCTCTCTCAAATTATCTTGCGACCCACCGCATCGGAAGAGTGTACGCTGCACCCTGCGATGTCGTTCTCTCCGATACGGACGTCGTCCAGCCGGATCTTGTCTTTGTCTCGTCGGCCAGGGGTTCGATCATCACGACACAAAATATCCAAGGGGCACCCGACCTCCTCATCGAGATCCTCTCTGAGAGCACTCGCAAGACCGACGAAATTATCAAGCGGAAGCTCTATGAGCGGTATGGTGTGCAAGAATACTGGATCATAGACCCCGAACTGGCGACAGTGAAGGTCTACCGCATGACCCCCCAAGGTTACTGCCGCATCGCCGAACTGAGCCATGAGGCGAACGACACCCTCCGCACGCCTCTCTTGCCTGACGTGAGCATCCCGCTGATCAATCTCTTCGAGTAACAACCCACACCCCTAAGTGTTACGCAGCACCTGCAGCGTTGCGCCCTCACCTCGCCTGATTTCCGTGTAATCTGCTGACATTATCGCCCCCATAAAGCCCCGTTACGCCCCAAACGGCTTATCGCAGAGGATCAAAAGGACGTAGTCGCTCTAGAGCGGCTAGGTCTGCCTGTAGACAGAAAAAGGGAGTTGGTCCGGTACAGGGGAGGCGGACGGGGTGTATGGTGTGGTGACCGCTGGTGGCTGAATCCCGCGTTCAGCCAAGCGGAGCGGGGGAGTTGTCTTTGGCGAGGGTGGCGAGTTTATCCAGGACGCCGTTGACAAAGCTGCTGGAGTCTTTTCCGCCGAACGCCTTTGCTAATTCGATCGCCTCGTCGATGGCGACCTTCCAGGGAGTCTTACCGTAAAAGAGCAGCTCAAACGCGGCCAGGCGAAGGATACAGAGATCCACGAGGGCGAGCCGCGAGAGGATCCAGTGTTCGACGTGCGAGGCAAGCAGGTCATCGATCGGCTTTCGATGCTGCAGCGTCCCCTGGACCAGTTCCTCAGTCAGCGATTGGACCTCCGGCTTGGCAGGGTGCTCTGCCCAGAAGCCCTGAGACTGTTCCTCAAACGCCTCGAGGGGGTAAAACTCAAGCTGATACAGGAGCGAGAGTGCCAGCTCCCTGGATCGATGACGCTTTCCCATCTTCCGTGTGCGTTATTTGAGTTGGGCGAACAGACTCGCCATCTCAATGGCCGACAGCGCCGCGTCGAACCCTTTGTTGCCGGCCTTGGCCCCGGCCCGCTCAATCGCCTCATCGAGGGTATTTGCGGTGATGACGCCAAAGATAATGGGTACGCCGGTATCGAGACTGGCCGCCGCAATCCCCTTCGCCGCCTCTCCCGCGACATAATCGAAGTGGGCCGTGGCGCCTCGGATGACGGCGCCCAGCGCAATGACGGCGTCGTAGCGGTCTGAGGCTGCCAGGCGTTTGGCGGCATAAGGCAGCTCGAACGCGCCCGGCACCTTGACCAGGTGCAGATCGCTGTCCTCGGCGCCGTGGCGGAACAGGCAGTCGAGCGCCCCTTCCAATAACCGTTTGGCGATCAGTTCGTTCGTGCGACTTACCACAAGGGCAATTCGAAACCCTTTGGCCTGGTATGTTCCTTCGGTCGTTTTCAACACGCACCTCCGCAAAAGAAGAGCAGCGGTCGGCGATCAGCAGCCGGCAAGAGAGCAACTACCGGCTGAACGCTGACGACTCATGGCTGTATTTCCACTATACCGTTTCGAGCAGGTGACCGAGTTTTGCGAACTTCGTTTGCAGGTAGACGCGATTCTCGGCGTTAGGATGAACCTCAATGGGTATCCGCTGCACTACGTGCAGACCGTATGCCTCGAGCCCGACGATCTTCCGCGGGTTGTTGGTGAGCAGCCGGATATTACACAACCCGAGGTCGGACAGGATCTGGGCCCCGATTCCATACTCTCTCAGATCGGCTTGAAACCCGAGCTTCACATTGGCCTCGACGGTATCCAGGCCGGCCTCCTGCAGCTCGTAGGCGCGCATCTTATTCGCCAGGCCGATGCCTCTGCCTTCCTGTCGAATGTAGAGAAACACCCCTTTCCCTTCCTTGGCAATCAACTCAAGCGACTTGTCCAACTGCGGGCCGCAGTCACACCGGAGTGAGCCGAAGACGTCGCCCGTAAGGCACTCCGAGTGAACCCGCACCAGCGTCTCGTCGACGGCGTTGAGCTCACCCAGAACTAAGGCCAGATGGTGTTTATTTTCAATCTGACTGTGATACAGGATCGCGGTGAATCGGCCGTATGTTGTCGGCAGTGTGGTCGTGGCGACGCGGCTGACAAGGCGCTCCCGTTTCAGGCGAAACTCGATCAGACTCTTGACGGTAATCAGTTTCAAGTCGTGCTTGCATGCAAAGCGATACAGTTCAGGCGTCCTGGCCATCGCGCCGTCGTCCTGCATGATCTCGCAGATGACCCCGGCAGGGTAGAGACCGGCCAAACGGGCGAGGTCGATAGCGGCTTCGGAATGACCTGCTCGTGTCAGGACCCCCCCATCTCGTCCGCGAAGCGGAAAGGTGTGCCCTGGACTGGTGAGATCATCAACTGTTGCGTTGGCATCGATGATGGTCTGGATGGTGATCGCCCGGTCGTAGGCCGAAATGCCGGTCGTCACCTTGTGTCTGGCATCGACGGACACGCAGAAGGCTGTCTCGTGAGGCGAGGTATTGTCGGTGACCATCGGCGGGATACGGAGCGCATCCAATCGTTCGCCGATTACGGGCATACAGATCAGCCCGCGCCCCTGCGTGGCCATAAAGTTGATCGCCTCGGGCGTGACCTTTTCGGCGGCCATTGTAAGGTCGCCCTCGTTCTCCCGGCCCTCATCGTCAACGACAACCACCATCTTGCCGTCGCGAAGGTCCCGGATCGCCTCTTCGATAGAATGAAACTGAATCTGGTCTTCCATAGTGACTCCCCCTCCGGAACCGGTCTAGCTGAACCCCAGCTCCTGGAGCCGCACTTCAGTCAGGGGCATCTTCTGCGTGAGAGGTCCAAGCCCCTCAAGATAGCGAACAACGTACTTGCCAAGAAGGTCGGTTTCCAGGTTAACACGCCGCCCCACCTGCTTGTTGCCGAGTGTGGTGTGGTGATAGGTATGTTGAATGACGGCCACCCCAAAGGACCGGTCATTCAGACGGCCTACCGTCAGACTGATGCCGTCCACTGCGACCGATCCTTTTTCCACCAATAACGGTCGCAGCGTCTCAGGGTAGGCAACCGAGAACCACCACATCCCCTCGGTCTCCCTGATCTCGTGGATGGTTCCGACCCCGTCGATGTGGCCGGTGACAAAGTGGCCCCCCAGTCGATCGGTCGGCCGGCAGGGCCGTTCCAGGTTCACGGGATCGCCGGCGTGGCGCTCTCCCAGTGTGGTGCGGGCCATGGTCTCCGCGGACAGATCGGCCTCGAACAGGGTAGGAGCCGTCCTCGTGACGGTAAGACAGGTCCCATCGACGGCAATGCTGTCTCCGATCACGAGCGAGGAGACGGTCTGTTGCCCTTTGATGGCGAGCTTCACCGCACCGCCTTCCAGGCGCACCCGTTGGATGTGACCTATCTCTTCGATCAAGCCGGTAAACATTCTGTTGGCCTAACACGCGCCTTCGTGTGTCGGGCGGTATCCCTCAACCAGCAGGTCTTCCCCAAGCTGTTCGATGCGCAGGCGAGACAGCCGTTGGGCTTGACCAATCGATTCAATGCCTGCGCCACCGAGCAGACTGGGTGCGGTCTTGCCCCCGACGAACATCGGCGCCACAAACAGCAGGAACTTGTCGACGATCCGTTCTTCAATCGCGGAGGTAAAGATACCCTCTCCACCCTCAATCATCACGCTGGTGACGTCGCACTCGCCGAGACGTTTCAACAGGTGTTCCAAGCAGACCCGTCCATGGGAACCGCTGACCTCCAGTACCTTCAGCCCGCGACGTTCCAGGGCCCGAATTCGCTCGGCCGGCGTATCAGCGGCGACGGCAACCCAGGTTGCTGATCCGGAGCCGGACTGCAGTACCTGCGCATCCAACGGAAGCGGACTGCGTCCATCCACAATCACTCGAATTGGGTCGCGCCCGCCCCCGGGAAGTCTGGTTGTCAGTCTGGGGTTGTCGCGACGAACTGTGCCGATCCCGACGATCACCGCGTCCACCTGGTCTCGCAGCGCGTGCACACGCTCGCGAGATCGTTCACCGGAGATCCACCGAGCGTCTCCGGTTCGAGTGGCAATCTTGCCGTCAAGGCTGACGGCTGCCTTCAGGATGACGAACGGCGTGCGGCAGGTAATGAATTTTGTAAAGGCCTCGTTGAGGCGCATCGCCTGTTCGGCAAAGAGCCCCAGTTCGGAAATCATAATCCCCGTGTCTCGCAGTGTCTGCGCGCCTTTGCCGGAGACGAGCGGGTTGGGGTCCATGATCGGTAGAACCACCCGTCGGATGCCGGCCTGAACGATCAGATCGGTGCAGGGCGGCGTCCGACCGTAATGGCAACAGGGCTCGAGCGTGACATAAAGATCGGCGCCGCGCGCCGCGACAGCCGCCTCTTCCAACGCTATGACTTCGGCGTGTGGCTCGCCTGCGCGCGCATGATAGCCCTCTCCGACGATTCGGTCATGTTGTACGACGACTGCGCCGACCATCGGGTTGGGGCTGGTGCGGCCGCGTCCTTTGACTGCAAGAGCCATGGCGCGTTGCATGAAGCGTACATCGTTAGGCGTGAACATCCGACCTCACAGCAGGAACGCGGACTTTCTGAGGAAATATGTGTAGTTACCGTAACACCGGGTGATACGGGGTGTCAAGCTGAAAACAGATCGGACGGCGGGTCAGGAGCTTGCGAATAGGGCGTCCGTAAAGGTTTCCGGGGCGAACGGCTGTAGATCATCAACACCCTCGCCCAGACCGACGTACGTAATTGGAAGCTTTAACTGATCGGCGATGGCGACCACAACGCCCCCTTTAGCGGTACCGTCCAGCTTGGTCAAGATCAGACTCGTGAGTCCCACGGCCTCGTGAAACGTCTTGGCCTGGACCAGCGCGTTCAGGCCGGAGGTGGCATCGAGAACCATGATCCGTTCGTGAGGCGCATCCGGCATCTGTCGTGAGACGACTCGCTGGATCTTCTTTAACTCTTCCATCAGGTTCCGTTTGGTGTGGAGGCGGCCGGCCGTATCGATCAGCAGGTGGCTTGCGCCGCGTGAGCAGGCGGCCTGCACCGCATCAAATACGACGGCAGAGGGGTCGGCCCCGGCCTGGTGGCTGATGACGTCGGCGCCCACGCGTCGACCCCACAGCCCCAACTGTTCAATGGCGGCCGCTCGAAAGGTGTCAGCGGCCGCTAACACGACGCGCCCACCCTCGTTCGTGAGCCGATTGGCGAACTTGCCGATCGTCGTGGTCTTCCCGGACCCGTTGATGCCGAGGAAGAGGAAGACCTGCGGCCGGGTCGGATGGGCCACAGATGAAGGGGGCGGGGCGACCTTGCTGAGAATCTCAAGGATACCATGCTTGAGGGCGTCTTCAACCTGATTCAGGTCGCCGAGATCACGCCGGCCGAGGCGTTGTTGGAGTGGAGCCGTCAGTTGCTGCGCCAGCGCCGGGCCGAAATCTGCGGCGATGAGCGCTTCTTCGAGCGCGTCCAGATCGGCGGCACTTGGGGCATTCGCGCCGAACAGCCGCCCGATGTGCCCCGCTAACCCCTGGCGGGTTCTGGCGAGACCGGCTACGAACCGCCCGAAAAGGCCTTGACGTGGTGAGTCGTTGGTAGGCATGCAGACCTTTCTGTCCGCGATCCTGTCAGGCGGTTCGGCTCATGCGGAGAGAGAGGAGCTTCGAGACGCCGTGCTCCTCCATAGTGACGCCGTACAGGAGGTCGGCGGCAGCCATTGTCCGTTTGTTGTGTGTGATAAGGAGGAACTGGGCGCTTGTCGCCATATCCCTCAACAGCGAGGCGAATCGTTCGGCATTGGCGTCGTCGAGGGGGGCATCGACCTCGTCCAGCAGGCAGAATGGGCTGGGACGAGTGTGGAACAGCGCGAACAGGAGCGCCAGAGCGGCGAGCGCCTTTTCGCCGCCTGACAGCAGATTCAGGGCGGCTCGTTTGCCGGGGATCCGCACTGTCATCTCTACCCCAGGCTCATCCTCGCCGTCTTGCGGTTCGGCCAGACTGAGAGACGCCTGACCGCTGGGGATGAGGCAACTCCAGAGTCGGTTCAGGTGGCCGGACACCGTCTCGAGGGTTTCACTGAATCGCTGCTGAATCGTATGATTGATCTCAGAAATGGCGGTACGGAGCGACTGTGCAGATGATGAGAGATCGTCGGCCTGACCCGAGAGAAAGCGGTGGCGCTCAGCCAGCTCCTGATATTCCTCGAGGGCGGCCATGTTGACCGCCCCGAGTTCCGCAATTCTGGCGGTGAGATCTGCCAATTCATCGTTGGCCGCGTCGATTCCAAGGCCGCTGTTGGTGAGTCGCAGGACAACGGCCTCCAATTCAGGAGGACCCTCTTCTCTCAACGCCTCATCGAGGAGCAGGATCATATTGCGTAGTTCGGCGAGCCGGATCGCCGCGTCGCTTGAGGCTTGTTGTGTTTCGACCAGCGTGTGCTTCAACGTACGAAGCCGTTCGTCGCCGGCCTGGCGGGTTTCACTCAGCTCTCGGCGTCTTTCATCTTCCGCGATGACGAGTTGCTGCGCCGATTGCTCCGCCGCAATCAGCGACGTCAGATGCCCTTGAAGTTGTACGACGGCGGCCTCCATCTCTGCTTCGCGAACCTGCAGGTCGGCGACCTCAGCCGCAAGCGACTCCAACTCACCCCTCACCTGGCCGAGTTCTTCGATCGCTCTGGCCAGAACGCTGGCAAGAAGCTCCCGCTGGCCTTGGAGCGCAGTAAGCCGGACGCGATGTTCTCCCACCTCCCGAATGAGACGATCTCGCTCCTGCTGCTGAGCGGCCGCTTCGGCTTCCAGCTTCATGGTTTCACGCTGAGCGGCCTGCTCTCGATCCTCAAGCTCCGAGAGCGAGTTCTCCAGCGCCCTGATCTCGTCTGCAAGCACGCGAAGATCCGCCTCATGGCTCCCGGCTTCGTAGGTCAACACCTCAATCTGCTGCAAAAAGCGCCGACGCTCCGCACCCGTATGGGAAGAGGCCGTCTCCGCCTTGAGACGTTCGATCTCCAGTTCGTGGAGGCGCCGGTTCAGCAGCTCGAACGATTCCGCCAAATGGACCGATCGGCGGCAGGATGCCTCCCATGAGGCTTCGACCACCTGCAGGTTGTCGTGCAGTTCCCGGGTACGATCTCGAAGCCTGGCGATTTCCCGCCGTCGCGGCAGGATATCGGAACCCCCTCCAGGGCCGCCCGCAATGATTCCCTTGCTGGTCACCAGTTCGCCGGTGAGTGTCGCAATTGCAAACGGGGAGGGGAGAACTGCGCTGAGCGCGAACGCATCCGACAACTCCCTGACGATGATCCCATCAACGAGGAGGGTTTCCACCAGCGGCCGATGATCGTCGGCGCAGCGGATCAGATCAAGCGCAAGCCCCTCGACTGAGGCGCCTGAGGAAGGAAGGATCTCGCGCAGCCGGGAGGTTGCCGCTCCGTTCTGAGAGCTGACCGCTGACCGCTGATCGCTGCTCGCTTCCGAGTGAAGGAGGAAGGTGGCGCGGCCCTGTCCTCGCTCAACGAGCAGTCGAATGGCCTCTTGGACGTCCTCGGTCCGCCGCATCAGCAGCCCTTGCAAGGCCTCGCCGAGCAAGGTTTCGATTGCGCGCTCGTAGCGCGCCGGCACATCGAGTATATCGACCAGCGAGCCCTGCAGCCCCTCGACACTCGTCCCGTCCTGGACCTGTTGGGTGAGAAGGTACCGATGGCCGTCGATGAATCCTTCAAAGCTCTGGCTCAGCTCGATGAGCGACGCCAGACGACTACGGAGCTTGGCCGACTCATCCCGAAGCGCTTCCAGTTGAGGCTTCATGGTTTCCCGCGCAGTCTCTTCCTCCGCTGTCTGTTGCGCAAGGGTCTTGCGTTCTGCTTGCAGGAGTTCCAACCGTTCCATCGCCTGTTCGAGAACGACGCGCTGCGCCTCTTCCACCGGGGCGAGGTCGCGGTCCTGCTGCTCGATCCGAACCTTGCGCTCGATCGCCAGATCGCGCTGCGTGCCGTACAGGCGCGCCCGCTCTCGGAGGCTGGTCAGGTGGTTGCGACGGTCTGCGAGGGCTGCCGCGTCCTGCACGAGACGTCGCCGCGTCGCCTCGATCTCTCGCGTCGCTGTCGCGATCGTCTCTTCCAGCGCCTGCAGTTCCGAGGACCTCAGATCAAGCTGCGTGCGGCCGGCATCAAGCTCGCCGGTCAGAAGCTGCTCCCGCTCTTTCGCCTCCGCCTCCTGCTGTGTCAAGGTCGTATGCCGGCTCTCCAGGTGCGTTGAGCGGTCTCGCCGCTCCTGTTTCCGACGCGCCGACTCGTTCAACATCTGTCGGACGTGGTTCAGCTCGGCTTCGTTGCGGGACAGCGCGCCCCTCAGTTCGTGCAGTCGTTCCTGCGCGGCCGCTCTCGTCTGCTCCTGCTCCAGCTCGCGGATCCGCATGGCCTCCTGTTCAGCCTCTACAGCAACGACCGCGGCTTGCGCCGAGTCCACCGCGTGCTGTGCAGCCAGGGCCGAATCCTGGAGCAGAACGAGCTGTTGCCGCAATTGCTGCAACTCGGAAAACTTGACAAAGCCCCGCAGCTCACATGCCCGGTCCTGATAGGCGCGATAGCGCTCCGCCTTGTTCGCTTGTCGTTTCAGGGAGTTCTTCTGGCGCTCCACCTCTCGGATGATATCGCTCACCCGGAGGAGATTCTGCTCCGCCGCCTCCAATTTGGCGAGCGCAGCGCGCTTGCGGACCTTGTAGGTCATAATGCCGGCCGCTTCCTCAATCAGGAGTCGACGCTCGACCGGCTTCGCGCCGACGATACTGCCGATGCTGCCTTGCTCGATCAAGGCATACGGTTCGCCCCCGAGCCCGGTATCCAAGAACAGATCGGTAATATCGCGGAGCCGGCAGGGCACGTGGTTCAGGAGGTACTCGCTTTCACCGGAGCGGTACAAACGGCGGGTTACGGTAACCTCGTGGAATTCCGTCGGGATATTGCCATAGTTATCGGTGAAGATCAGCGAGACCTCTGCCATACCAAGCGGCTTCCGGATGCTGTTCCCGGCAAAGATCAGGTCGTCCATGCGATCCCCGCGCAGCAGCTTCGCGCTCTGCTCGCCGAGGGCCCATCGGATCGCATCGGAAAGGTTGCTCTTACCGCAGCCGTTCGGACCGACAATTGCGGTCACGCCCGGCTCGAAGGTCACCTCGACCTTTTCCGCGAACGACTTGAAGCCGAATGCGGTTAATCGCGAAAGCCGCATCGTCTGCTCCCACCATCACCCGGGATCATCACCCGATTATCATGATCCACGCCGACACCTCTTCAATCCAACGCTAAAGGAGATAAGATGGTCGACAACTTACCAGATCCAGTGTATCGCTGTCAAGGAAAATACAAGAATCAGTAGTAAGACGGGTTATCGCTACTAGATGTTGTAGTTGATGTGTCTCGTAGCGATGTGAGGGCGTCTTGAGCCGCCGCCCGCTCAGCCTCTTGCCTGCTTCGCCCTGTTCCCTGCGCAATCGCTGACCGCCCGACGATGACCTCAACCTCGAACGTCGGAGCGTGAGCCGCGCCCTGCCGAGAAATCAGACGATAACGGGGGGTGGAATGGAAGAGCGACTGGGCGAGTTGCTGTAGAGCGGTTTTTGGGTCGAGGATCGAGCTTTCCCCCTCAAGGGTTTTCTGGCAAGTGTCCCGCGCCAAATCGCGGATCGCGTCGGCGCCCCCGTCCAGGTAGATTGCGCCGATTACCGCCTCAAAACTACTTGAGAGGACTCTAATCTTTTGCCTCCCGCCCGTTGACTCTTCGCCATTGCTCAATACAAGCAACGGCGCGAGGCCGTGGAACTGCGCCATCTCAGCGAGCGCAGTAGCGTTCACGAGTCGGGCCCGCCGCCGGGTCAACTCGCCCTCAGAGGCCGACGGAAGCAGAGAGATGAGCGCGTCGCTCACGTACAGGCTCCAGACCGCGTCCCCCAGAAACTCAAGCCGCTGGTATCGCAGACGGACGTCTCCCTGCGAGGGATCAGTCGAGGAGGGGTGAGTGAGAGCCGCCTGAAGGAGCGCCGGATCTCGAAACCGATGACCGCAGAGGAGGGGAGGAGGGGACGGTACGGCCGTCGGCGAAGATGTCATCATGGGCTACGGATAACATACTTGTATCGTCCCGTCAACACCGCGTCGCGAATCGATAGGGAACGTCGCGCGCGGCGGTTCCGTGGCAGGCTGGAGAAATGAGCGAGCGGGGGTGATATTCATAAGCCCCGCACAGACAAGGCCATTCCTGCCCTGGCGCGGCGTCAATTACGTTGTGAAACCGCCCACTACGATAGAGAGGCGATGCGCCTCATTATGAGAACTTATACGCCAAAAGGCGTATTGACGCCGCCCACCCTATAGAGTAAGTGTACACAACAGGAGCGGGGGATGGAACGGCTGACGCCACAACAGCTCAAGGTTCTCCTCGAATTCGTACGGGGCTTTTACGCCTGCCACGATCGAGATGCGTACATCAGCTACCTACTCTACGGGATCTCGACGCTTATCCCCGCGGAGTTGACGGCAATTATCGACATCAATAATCATGGACGGATCGTCGAAATCAGGATGAAGCCGTCTGCGGCTACATATCCGAATTTTCCTCAGCATTTTGAACACTACCTTCCGCAGCACCCTCATCTCATCTACTACCAACAAACCGGCGACGCAAGCGCGGTAACATTATCCGACCTGCTCACTCAACGCCAGTTCCACGCACTGGAAGTCTATCGCGAACTGTATAGACCGATGCGGGTGGAGTACGTGATGAATATGGTCCTTTCCGGTCATCGACCCGGCTTGATCGTAATTGCGTTGCATCGCAGCCGTCGCGACTTCTCGGAGCAGGACCGACTTGTGCTGAACCTTCTCCGCTCGCACCTGGTTCAGGCCTATGCAAACGCCGAGGCGGTCAGGGTGATGCGACAGGAGATTGGGCTCCTGGGCCAAGCCATAGAGGCGAGAGGCCAGGGGATGGTATTCCTCACCAAAGACGGTCGTGTCCAACTTATCGCCGGAGGCGCCAGACAGTGGTTGATGGAGTATTTCGGGCGTCCGTCACAACGCGCGGATGGCCTGCCGGCGGCGGTCAGATCGTGGCTGAGACACCAGGAGGCATCCTTAGAAGTCGCCGATGAAGCCCTGCTGCCCCGTAAACCGCTCATCGTCAAACGGGCGGCGAGAAACCTGATCGTCCGGCATCTGTGCGAGGCTGATCGATGCGTCCTGCTCATGGAAGAGGTGTGTCAGAGCCGGCAGCCGCTGTCGCGCGAGCTGTTAGGTCTCACCAGGCGCGAGGCCGATGTGCTCTTGTGGGTCGCGCAGGGCAAGACCAATGCAGAGATTGGCGAGATTCTGAGCCTGAGTTCACGAACGGTACAAAAGCATCTGGAGCACATCTTCAAGAAGTTTGGGGTCGAGACGCGCATCGCCGCGGCGCAGATCCTCGCCACGGGCGCCCCCCCTAAGCGGTGACCGATTCCGCGCTATCTGTCCTACCCTGTATTCCCACACTCCTATCGTCGTAATCTCTACGTGTACGAGAGAGAAGAGTAGACGCCTACGGTTATCCGTGGTGCCGCGCAGCGGAGATGCTGTGTTATCATCGACTGCGGCGTCCAGGGAAGCGCCACACTTTCTTCATAAGCTTTTATGTGGTACATTACGTGCCTTTAAGGATGATCTGCGTGGAAATACCAAGGAAAGTAATGGAAAGTATCTGCGCGTAGCGGCGAGTGGGTTTATCACCGCCGGCTTAAAGGCGCCCGGCAGACCGACCTGCTGCACAAAGGGGTGTGGGATGGAACGGCTGACGCAACAGGAGCTTCAGGCGCTACTCGAATTTGTGCGCGACTGTTACGCCTGGCGCAATCGGGAGGCGTTCGTAACCCACCTGCTCAAAACGCTCCCAACGCTCGTTCCTGCCGATATTATCTCCTGTACCGAGCTCAGTCTCTCAGAGCGGCAGGGTCGCCTCCGGCTGATTGAGCCCGTTGACGCCGCCACCTGTGAGGACCCGCGCATCTTTGAGGCGCATGCCGGCGAGCAGCCGCTGGTCGCCTTCTATCTGAGGAGCGGTAATGGCGGCGCGTACAAGAACTCAGACTTTTTCACGCGGCGTCAGTTTCACCGAACAGCCCTCTACAATGAGTTTTACCGACGGGTCGGGATGGAGCATACGGCGGCGATCCATCTTGGACCGTCTCCCCTAATTATCGGTGTCACGGTGCACCGGGCGCTTACGGACTTCTCCGAGTGCGGCCGGCTCCTGCTGAACCTGCTGCGCCCGCATCTCGTTCAGGCCTATGCGAACGCCGAAGCGGTCACGCGGATACAGCAAGACGCCGCGCTCCTGCGGCGGGTTGTGACCGCACAGGCGCAGGAGATCGTCATCCTTACGCCGGATGGTCGGGTTCGAGTGATGACCCAGCAGGCGCGAACATGGCTGAGCAGATATTTCAGCGAACCGGCACGATCGGCGGTTTATCTACCCGACACGGTTGAGCGCTGGAGACGACGACAGGACGCTCTCCTGACTGGAACGAGCGACGCGCCGGCATTGAGGATACCCATGGTGGTGGAACGAGACAGTGCCCAGCTTACGATACGGCACCTCTGCGGGGCGGATCAATGCCTTTTGCACCTGGAAGAGCGGCACACGGCTGCGGTGCCGGCCCCCTTCGGACCGTCAGGGCTCACCAGGCGCGAAAGCCAGGTGCTGCGCTGGGTGGCGCAAGGCAAGACGAATGCCGAGGTTGGAGCGATTCTCGGTCTGAGTTCACGGACTGTGCAAGCCCACCTGCGGCGGATCTTCGAAAAGCTTGGGGTCGAGACACGCATTGCTGCTGTCATCGTGGCGCTGGGATGGCACTCGGGTGAGTAGTCGCGCTGCCTTACTCGTCGTGAGCCCGCCGGTGATGCTTACCGGCGGTCTTCCTGTCGCTCATGCGCTGGAGTTGCCGGAGTCGACGCCGACAGACGATCCGGTCGCCCTGTCTGAGGTCACGGTCCGGGAGCGCCGCGATCTCGGCTACCAGACGTCGGTCGCTGCGGCGGCGTATCGCTGGCAGATCGGACGCTCGCGGCTGATCGCCCGTCTCAACCTCTACAACCTGCTCGACCAACGGTACTTCGAGTCGAGCAATATCACCGATCCTTTCACGCGCATCCCTCGCCTGGGCATCGTTCCCGGGGCCCCGTTAACCGTCCTGGGATCGATTCAGGTCGCGTATTGAGACCGCGAAGACCCGCCTCTTCACCGTAAGCATGACCCTGCCATCCGCAGATCGTGTTCGCGTCGAGGGGATCCCGCGCCAAGACCTTCAAACAGCTTGACATTCGATCCCCCCCTCTCTTAATATGAAGACGCTTCTACTATTGCCCTTGCCGGAGAGCCCGGCGAGGGCTTTACTTCATGAGGTCCGGCAGGAGGGCGTATGGCATCGGATAAGATCGTTCAGATCACAGATCACGATTTTGACAAGCAGGTCATTCAGGGGAAGGGCCTGATTCTGGTCGATTTTTGGGCTGAATGGTGCGGTCCGTGTCGGATGGTGGCTCCTATCCTCGACGAGCTGGCAGAGGAGTATGGGGAGCAGGTGACCATCGCAAAGCTGAATGTGGATGAGAACCGAGAGAGTGCGGCTCGATTCGGCATCCGGAGCATTCCGACTATTCTCGTCTTCAAGGATGGGGCGCAGGTAGAGCAGATCGTCGGCGCATTGCCAAAGTCGGCCCTTAAGGCGAAGGTTCAACAGCATCTGTAACCTACCGCTTACCAGAAACCCGCTCCCCCCGCGCACGAATACCATCGCCTTCCGTCCGGGTGCGTCGTTGACCGGTTGTTCTCGCGTATGGCAGGGTGAGCCCTGTTTTTTAGCCTTCAAGGAACCCACACATGGCGGAGATGTTGCGTCCATCGTTCGATGAGTTTTCGCGGATGGCCGAGGACGGCAATCTGATTCCCGTCTACCGTGAGATCCTGGCCGATATGGAGACGCCGGTGTCGGCCTTTCGCAAGATCGATCGCGGCGACCATGCCTTTCTGCTCGAAAGCGTTGAAGGCGGAGAAAAGTGGGGCCGCTATAGCTTTCTTGGCAGCAACCCCGCTGTGATCTTTCGCGCCAAGGGGGCGACGGTTGAGCTCATGACCGCGGATGGGACCCGATCCCATACGGTTGAAAAAGATCTCCTGGAGCCGTTGAAGGCGGTCCTTGAGCAGTATCGGCCGGTGGCGACCGATGATCTCCCGCGGTTCTACGGGGGAATGGTAGGATTCCTGGCCTACGACGTCGTTCGACAGTTTGAACGGCTGCCGGCGATGACGAAGGATGATCTCGATCTGCCTGATGCCGTCTTTCTGCTGCCCGATACCCTGCTGATCTTCGATAACGTCTCTCATCGGATCAAGGTTGTAGCGAATGCCTTTGTTCCGGAGGCGGATCCGCGGCGACTGCGAGAGGTCTATGATGACGCCGCCAGGAAGATCGACGAGGTCATTCAGGCGCTGCGGCGTCCGCTCCATATGGACCACCGGCCCCATGGAGACGGGGAGGATCTGCAACTGTGCTCCACCATGAGTCGTCCCGACTTCATCCGGGCCGTAGAGCGGACACAGGAATATGTGCGTGCCGGAGACATTGTCCAGGCGGTGATCTCTCAGCGTCTGTCGGTCAAGACCTCGGCCGATCCTTTCGATATTTACCGGGCCCTTCGGACCATCAACCCTTCGCCGTATATGTATTATCTGCGACTGGGCGACGTCCGTGTGGTCGGCAGCTCGCCTGAGGTGCTGGTCCGCCTGGAGGAGGGGAGGATCGATCTCCGTCCGATCGCCGGTACCCGCCCCAGAGGACGCAACGACGCGGAGGATCTGGCGTTGGAACGGGAGCTGCTTGCCGATCCCAAAGAGCGGGCCGAGCACATCATGCTGGTGGATCTGGGCCGCAACGATGTGGGGCGGGTGGCCAAGGTGGGATCGGTTGCCGTGTCGGAACTGATGACGATCGAACGATATTCGCACGTGATGCACATCGTGTCCAATGTCAAAGGACTGCTCGCCGAGGGATATGACGCCTTCGATCTGCTGCGCGCCTGCTTTCCGGCCGGGACGGTGAGCGGCGCCCCCAAGATACGCGCCATGGAGATCATCGAGGAGCTGGAGCCGGTACGCCGGGGGCCGTATGCAGGCGCCGTGGGATATTTCGGCTTTTCCGGCAACATGGATACCTGTATCACGATTCGCACCGTGATCATTGCCGACGGGGTCGCGCATGTCCAGGTAGGCGCCGGGATCGTTGCCGACTCCGATCCGGAGCGGGAATATGAGGAGACCATGAATAAGGCCAAGGGGATGCTCAAGGCGATCCAGATGGCGGAATCGGGCGCGCTCGGGATCGGGTGGGCGGGGTAAGGGCCGATGCTGGTTGTCATCGATAACTACGACTCCTTCACCTATAACTTGGTGCAGTACCTTGGCGAACTGGGCGAATGTCCTCGTGTCTTCCGGAACGACCAGGTGGCGCTGGAGGAGCTTGCAGCGCTGCAGCCCGATCGGATTGTGATCTCTCCGGGACCGAAGAGCCCCAAGGAAGCCGGCATCAGTTGCGACCTCATCACACGGTTTGCCGGGCAGGTCGCAATCCTGGGCGTCTGCCTTGGCCATCAGTGTATCGGCGCGGCGTTTGGCGGGCGGATCGTGAGAGCGGCTCGCCTGATGCACGGCAAAACCTCTCCGATTCACCATGATGGCCGCACCGTCTTTTCAGGACTCCCGAATCCCTTTGATGCCACGCGCTACCATTCGCTGCTCGTCGATCGAGAGGGACTCCCGGATTGTCTGGAGGTATCCGCCCAGACCGCAGAAGGGGAGATCATGGGAATTCGCCACAAGACCTATCGGATCGAGGGGATTCAGTTTCATCCCGAATCGATTCTGACAAAAGACGGCAAGGCCCTGCTCAGGAACTTCCTCTCGCTCTCCTGACAGGACGGCCGGACGCGCGGGTAGGGGGCATGCTGATCCTGGAGGCGCTGCAGAAGGTGGTCGATCGAAGGGACCTCAGCCCTGAAGAGGCCTTCATGACCATGGAAGAGATGATGTCCGGGAAGGCGACCGACCCGCAGATTGCCGCCTTCCTGGCGGCACTCCGGGTCAAGGGCGAAACGGCGGCCGAGATTACCGGCTTTGCGCGGGCGATGCGGGAACACGTCTGTCGGATCAGGGTGCGCGGCCAGGTTGAGCTTTCAGGAGTCGAGACCCACGGGGGGAGATTAGTTGATACCTGCGGCACCGGGGGCGACGGTGGCCGCACCTTCAACATCTCGACGACGGCGGCCTTTGTGGCGGCCGGCGCAGGGGTCCAGATCGCCAAGCATGGCAACCGCTCGGTGTCGAGTCTCTGCGGAAGCGCTGATGTCATGGAGGCGTTGGGCGTCGATCTCACGCTGACGCCTGAGCAGGTGGGGAACTGTATCGACGAGGTCGGCATCGGCTTTCTGTACGCGCCGCTGTTGCACCCGGCCATGCGGTATGTGATGACGGCTCGACGGGACATACGGATTCGGACGGTGTTCAATATTCTCGGCCCTCTGACCAATCCCGCCCACGCGCCGGCTCAGGTGGTCGGCGTGTATGAGGAGCGGCTAACCGAGCTCCTGGCGACAGCGCTGATTGAGCTGGGATCGAAGCGGGCGTTTGTCGTGTTCGGTCTTGACGGGCTCGACGAGCTCTCACCTGCGTCGGAGAGCCGGGTTGCGGAGGTCAAAGATGGGCGCGTATCCACCTACACGCTGTCCCCTGAGGATTTCGGTCTTCAGCGGACCAGCCTCAGCGACCTGCAGGGCGGCAGCGCCGAAGAGAATGCCCGGACTATCAGGCGCATCCTGGGGGGAGAGAAAGGGCCGCAACGCGACGTGGTGCTGATGAATGCCGCGTTGGCCATCATCGCAGGCGGCAAGGCCCATGACTGCCGGGAGAGCGTCGAGCTGGCGGCTCGCTCCGTCGATAGCGGCGCCGCCATGGAGAAGCTCTGCCGCCTGGCGGAGTTCAGCAGTCGACATGGCCAAATCCCCCCTCGCCCCCCTTTATAAAAGAGGGGTTGCGGGGGATTTCAGGGGACTGGGAGGAGTACGTGGACGCGAGGCTCCTGGGACGATGATGCTTCGTCAGATTCTGCAGCATAAGGCGCAAGAGGTTGCGGATCGGGAGGCGAAGGTTCCGCTCGCGGAGGTAAGGGCGCAAGCCTTCGACTCGCCGCCGCCGCGCGATTTTACGGCGGCCATCACGAGGAAGCGGACGGATACGGGGATCCGTGAGCCCCTGAAGGCCATTGCCGAGATTAAACGCGCCTCACCGTCCGCCGGGGTCATCCGCGAATCGCTTGACGTGGCAGAGCTTGCGGCGTCCTATCAGGCTGCGGGCGCGAGCGCGATTTCGGTCCTGACGGACAGCCGATTTTTCCGGGGAAGCCTGAAAGATCTTGCGACGGCCAAGGCGGCGATCGAACTGCCGGTACTCAGGAAAGAGTTCATCGTAAGCCCCTACCAGATTTACGAGAGCCGCGCGCATCAGGCAGACGCGGTCCTGCTGATTGCGGCAGCCCTTGAGGGCGCACAACTGCAGGACCTCTTTGCGCTGGCGACGTCGCTCTCCCTGCACCCGCTGGTCGAGATTCACACCCTGATCGAGCTTGAGGCCGCAAGGGCTGCTGGGGCCGCGCTTATCGGCATCAATAATCGTGATCTGGCCACGCTGGAGACCAGATTAGACACGACATTTGCGCTCCTGCCATATCTGCCCCAAGGGGCCGTCGTGGTCAGTGAAAGCGGCATCAGGCGGCATGAGGATGTCCGACGTCTGACCGATGCGGGTGTCGATGCGATCCTGGTGGGTGAGGCCTTACTCACGAGCCGGGATCCCGGAAGCAGGCTTCGCGAGTTATTGGCGGGGGGCGACTGCTGAGCGGCCTCGAAAGATGATACGGGTGAAGATCTGCGGCATCACCTCGCGTGATGATGCCTGGGCTGCGGTGGAGGCGGGTGCCGATGCCCTGGGGTTCATCTTCGTGGAGGGGACGCCTCGATACATTGAGCCGGAGGCGGCAGCCGCCATTATCGCTCAGCTGCCGCCGTTTGTGACGACCGTCGGGGTGTTCATTGATCGGACGCCAGAGGAGATTGAACGAATTGTACGGGTGTGCGGATTAAGCCTTATACAACTCCATGGTCAGGAGAGTCCCGACGGATGCAGTCGCCTTCACGCCCCCTTCATCAAGGCGATCCGGGTTCAGGGGGAGCGCGATCTGGAGGCAATAGATTGCTATCCGCAGGCGCGCGCGTTCCTGCTGGACACCTATGCCGCTGATCGGCCGGGCGGAACCGGCAGAACCTTCCCGTGGGAGATCGCAGCGAGGGCGGCGCAGCGCGCCACAATCATTCTGTCAGGCGGGCTGACCCCGAAAAATGTCGCCCTCGCGGTGAGGCAGGTCAGGCCGTATGCTATCGATGTGTGCAGCGGGGTTGAAGCCGCTCCGGGTCGAAAAGATTATCACAAGGTGAGGGAGTTCATTGAGCAAGCCAGAAAAGCCGACACGCACTGAAACGTGCCGTCAGGGCCTGCTGCCTGATGCCAGTGGGCACTTCGGCAGGTACGGAGGGAAATTTGTTCCGGAAACCCTGATGGCGGCGCTTGCGGAACTGGAAACGGTGTATCTGCAGGCCAAGGCTGATCCCAGCTTTGAGGCGAAGATGCAGAGCGATCTTCGGCACTATGTCGGACGCCCGACGCCGCTCTATTTCGCAGAGCGACTCACCAACTATCTGCGCGGGGCGAGGATCTATCTGAAGCGTGAGGATCTCTGCCATACCGGCGCGCACAAGATCAACAATACCCTCGGCCAGATCCTGCTGGCCTGCCGCATGGGGAAGCCTCGGGTCATCGCCGAGACCGGCGCCGGCCAGCACGGGGTCGCCACTGCGACGGTAGCCGCCCGGTTTGGCCTGACCTGTGAGGTCTATATGGGGACCGAGGACATGCGGCGTCAGGCCTTGAACGTGGTCCGGATGCGGCTGTTGGGCGCCAAGGTTACCCCGGTGGAGTCGGGCAGCCGGACGCTGAAGGATGCTATCAACGAAGCGATGCGTGACTGGGTCACAAACGTCGAGACAACCCATTATGTGCTTGGCTCGGTCCTGGGCGCCCATCCGTACCCGATGATGGTTCGAGATTTTCAATCGGTCATCGGCCGGGAAACCAGAACCCAGATCCTGGAACTGGAAGGAAGACTGCCGGATTACCTGGTCGCCTGCGTCGGCGGCGGCAGCAACTCAATCGGTCTGTTCCACGACTTTCTTGACGATCCGGCTGTCCACATGATCGGAGTGGAGGCGGGCGGCCTGGGGATCGAGACCGGAAGCCACGCGGCTCGATTTGCATCGGGTGAGTTGGGCGTGCTGCACGGGACGATGAGCTTCATTCTGCAGAATGGCGATGGCCAGATCCAGGCGACGCACTCGGTCTCGGCCGGTCTCGATTATCCGAGTGTCGGTCCTGAACACAGTTACTACCGGGACAAGGGACGGATTGATTTCGTCTCTGCCACCGACGCTGAAGCGCTGGAGGCCTTTCAACTCCTGAGCCGGCTCGAGGGATTGATCCCGGCGCTGGAGAGCGCACATGCCGTTGCTCATGTCAAGAAGCTGGCCCCCACACTGGGCAAGAATGAGATTATGGTGGTGAACCTCTCGGGCCGCGGCGATAAGGACGTAGACGCAGTGGCAGATCTCTTGAAACACCAACTCCTAACCCCTAACCCCCTACTCGTCACAACCATGAATCGAATTGACAAATGCTTCCGCCGGCTCAGGGAATCCGGAGATCGGGCCCTGATGCCGTATCTGACGGCCGGTGATCCCGATCTTTCGACCACTCGATCGCTGATTCTGGAGTTTGAAAAGCAGGGCGCCGATCTGATCGAGATCGGCGTGCCGTTCTCGGATCCTCTGGCCGACGGAGTCACCATTCAACGGGCGTCGCAACGGGCGCTGGCCTCCGGGACCACACTGGCCGGGATTATCGATATGGTCGGCGATCTACGGGCGGAATGTCGGCTACCGCTCCTGTTGATGAGCTATGTCAATCCCATCTTTCATTTCGGATTCAGGCGGTTCGCGAAAGAGGCCGAAACGGCGGGTATCGACGGGCTGATCGTTCCGGATCTACCGCCGGAGGAGGCCGCTGAACTGATTGAAGCCGCGTCCGCCCACAACCTTCACACGGTCTTCCTGATCGCCCCGACCAGTCGACCCGAGCGGATACGGACGATTGCGGCGGCCTCGAAGGGCTTTATCTATTATGTCTCCTTGCGAGGCGTGACGGGGGTTCGTTCCACACTCAGCGACGATCTTGAGGCCAGCCTCCGGATGGTCAGAGCCGAGACCGACCTGCCGGTGGCGGTGGGGTTTGGTATCTCGACGGCGGAGCAAGTGCGGATGGTATCGAGGGTGGCCGATGGAGTCATCGTTGGAAGCACCATCGTCTCGCTGCTGGAACAGACAGCAGGGCAGCCGGATCAAGTGAAACGCGCCGGCGAGTTCGTCGCATCGCTCAAGGCGGCGACGATCAACCAGCGTCCCCTTCGTTGATCCTTCCTTTACCTGGACGCCGTAGGGTCTTCACTGGGCCAGGCCAGGACAACAAAAACCTTTGGGGCAATCAGGGGAAGTATCCATTGGCTTGGGGCGGCGCAAAACGAGCAACCGCTTGACGGAGCGGTCCCACAAGTGATGAATTCCGGTTGACGAATAGTGCGCTCTTTGAATCTTCGTACAGCATCAACCAATCAGGCGTAAGTTTTAAGAGATTGTAGATGGGTTCGTGCTGCTTGACTAACGCCATATCCGTCCAGTGTTGCCTCAGTAACGCATCCCAATCGTTAACGCCAAAAATGAAATTCATGTATTGCCGATAAGTAGCGGTTGAGTAAATGGTTTCCCGTCTGCCATCCACCGCAACCTTAACTTGTGGACCAAGGTGCCAGATGACGTATTCACCCCATTCGAATTGGGTGACGAGGTTGCCCGAAACGCCGCTTTGTTTTAATAGGGCCACAGCAGCAATGGGGAACGTATCTTCTACTGGCTGAATGCGATGAGGATTTCGAGTCGATCCCAGTATGAGTAACGCGGCCGCAAGGGCAAGAGGCAAGCCGGCAATCCATATAGAGGAAGGAAGTGTGCTGTTCTTTTCCGGCAGTACCCTATTCCAGGCTCCTCCAGCGTATTCGCCGGTCAAGACAAGCGAAGCGACGGAGAAAAGTGGAAGATGCCGGACTGCCATCCAGGGCAGCAGTGCAGTTATTCCGAAAAGGATTACGAGTAGTGCCCTCCGCGGTTGTGGACTGAGGGCTATCCCGCCGAACGACACCATCAGAATTAGCAAGTACAGAAGGCCGTAGATGGAAACTAATTTAAGCGGTTGCCAATCGAGTATTTCAGGCCTGGGCACGGTAGCGGTCCGAAGCAAAAAGGTCAGCAGATCTATGCCATAGGGGTTCACCAACGTGGCGGCAATACTTATGAGAGTTGGAGGGATGATGTGCCTCCATGCCTGCCGGTGAACGGTAACGTGCAGCGCCGCCCAGAAGCATAGGATGCCCAGGCCGGCAAGGAACCCCCCGTGCAGGTTGGCCCACAATAACAGAATCGGGGGCGCGGCCCAAAGCCAGCGGTAGTCGCCGATATCAGCTTGTCGGACGATGAGAAGTATAAGCGCAAAGAAGAGGAAGGTGAATATCTGCGGCCGCACAGAGAAGAGAAACGGGACCAGAAGAGGGAACCCCATCAACAGGAGCAGGATCGTGGCTTGAATGTGTCTGAGCTGCAAGGCGCGAAGATGCCGGTAAAGGATAGCAATGGTGAGAAACCCGACTGTCATTTTTAGGAGGATCAGGCCGGGCGCGCGTCCCGCTGTCCAAGCCAGCGCAAACAGCACTTCTGTCAGCCATTCGTGATTGATCCAGCGCTGTCCGGTTGTCAGATAGGAATAGGGATCAACTTGGGTAATTGTGCCTGTCTGTAAGATATCCAAGCCAAAACGAAGATGCCCCCATAAATCAGGATCGCTAATCGTTTTGGATAATATCAGCGTGATAACACTGACATCCAGGATTACAGTTCCAACGCGCCACGCCGTATTTCTAGTAAAGGTCTGCCTGAGGTTGAGGCGAATAGTTTGGATTTGTTCCATGAACCGTCTCCCGGTTCGGTGAGGTGTCAGTGAACTTCGTCAGTTGCCAGGACAACAAAACTCTTGCTGATGGTCATTGAATGCCCCTGCCATAAGAGATTCCCTCCATCCAGCGAGAAGATAGTCACCTCGGTTAAAGGTAAGAAGGGGCGATCTGGCTTGTTCAGGATGTCCGAGAACCTCCAGGAGTGGCCGGCCCCGGAGGGAATGATGGTTGTCCCAATAATGCGATACCTCTCCGTCCAGATCTCCACCTGGGTTTTCTGTCCAGTAGCCCATGCCTCAGCCATTTCCTCTCCACTCCTATCATACGTTGATACGGATCCGGCTCGCCGCGACACTGGCGGCGGTCTCGGCAACAAAAGATCGCGGATGATCGTCACCGAAAGACATTGTATTTAATTATGCAGAGAATGGCGCGCATGCCATCGCGCCATCCGATTTTCTTTCCTTCGGCATAGGTGCGTCCGAAATAGGAAATCCCCACCTCATAGATGCGACAGCCCCTTTTCGCAACCTTGGCCGTGATCTCGGGTTCGAACCCAAAGCGATTTTCTTCGATCTCGATGGCTTGGATAATTTCACGCCGGAACGCTTTGTAGCACGTTTCTACATCCGTCAGATTGAGGTTGGTAAACATATTGGAAAGAAATGTCAAAAAGCCATTCCCGAGACTATGCCAGAAATACAACACGCGGTGAGGTCGTCCTCCCATGAAGCGAGATCCAAAGACCACATCCGCCTTCCCGGCGAGGATCGGCGCGATAATAGACGAGTATTCATTCGGGTCGTACTCAAGATCGGCATCCTGAACGATGACGATATCACCCGTGGCAGCCTTGAAACCCGTGCGCAACGCGGCGCCCTTACCCTGATTCCTTTCGTGATAAATCACTCGCGCTATTCCGGACTCAATCTTGTCGCGCAGCAGTTCACGCGTGCCGTCAACCGAGCAGTCGTCTACAATGATGATTTCCTTGTTTGGATAAGAAGAAAGTAAAACAGCGTCGACGATGGCCTCAATGGTCGCCAGTTCATTGTAGCAAGGGATCACAACGGTTAATTTCATACCTTAGAAGAATCCCTGGGTGCATGTCGACCTGCGCCCTGGTACTCAGGATCCCGGGTGAGGTGAGTGTCCTCTACCAGGGACCGGATGATCCCGCCGCGCAGGAAGCCGGACTACGGGACCAGAGAATGAGGAGGGCGCGTCGTGGCATCCGTCATCGCCAATTCATCCCTTATGCATCGCCGCGAGAGCCTTCATGATCAGGATCCACGAAGGCCCAAGGACGACTAACAGTGTGGCCGGAAAGATCAGCAGCACTAAAGGAAACACCATCTTTACCGGGATCTTTGCCGCCCGCTCCTCAGCCCGTTGACGCCGTTTGGTTCTGAAGCTGTCGGCATGGACGCGCAGGGCACGGCCGATCGCCGTCCCCATCCGCTCCGCCTGAAGCAACACCACGACAAGAGAGGCCATCTCTGCCAGTCCTACGCGATGCTTCATCGCCGTAAGAGCCTCGGCTCGGGCTCTTCCCGCCCTCACCTCCTGGCTGACGATTTGAAACTCCTCGCTGAGCGCCTGTTTGGTGAACTGCTGTTCCTGCGCCAGCCGGTAGATCGTGGCATCAAGGCCCAGGCCTGCCTCGACACACACCACCATAAGATCGAGGGCGTTGGGCAACGCATTCGAGATCTCCTCCTGTCTCCACTTGATCCGCTGCAGCAGCCACACGTGCGGCACGAAGAGACCCGCCGCGATAAGGGCCATGATGGCGGCTAATTCCCGCGCCAAGGTCCACCCCTTGAGATACGGAGCGATGAGAAGAAACAGGCCGGGCAACAGCACGGCGAGCAACACTCGAACCCCTTGAAACGCCAACACGGCATTCGCGCGTCTGTACCCCGCCTGCATCAGGAGCGTACGCCGTTTCGATTGGGCCTTCGCATCACCGCCCGGTACCGTACGCCCGACACGCTGGGCGACGTCCTGGACCCACACGCCAACAGGGCTGTGACGTCTACGGAGCGTCGATTCAACGGGTTCTGTCTTTCTGGCGGCAGCGGCAAATTGTCGGACCCTAACGACAAGAGGATCCAGAGTAGGGGTGAGTAAGGTAAGGAGGGCGACGACACCTAAGGCGGTTCCAACGAATGCCAAAGCGACAGCGAGCGCAATCATGCCGGCTCAGGACCTCTCAGATTTTAATGGTAATAATCCGTTTCATGACGTAGTACCCCATGAGCTGCATCGCGATCGCAGTAACCACCAGTTTTCTTCCAAACTCATCTTTGAACAACACCATGATCAGATCCGGTTTCAGGAAATAGACTATCCCGCCAATGGCAAGCGGAAGGACGCCGACGATTTTGGCCCCCAGGCGGTTTTGGGCGGAGAGGGCCTGGACCTGGCCGAGCAGCTTGTACCGCTCGCGAATCGTCTGGCTCGCGGTTTCGAGGATCTCTACCAGGTTGCCTCCCACCTCTCGCTGAATCAGCAGCGCCGTCGAAAGCAGATTGAAGTCCAGGCATTCGACACGGTCTGCGTGCGCCTGGAGGGCCTCTCGGATGCTGCGCCCAAGGCGGAGCTCTTCAAAGGTCATCCGGAACTCTTTCGCAGTCGGCTCGGGCATCTCCCGGGCCACGGTGTGAATCCCCTGCATGAAGGACTGGCCAGCCTGGAGCGACCGGGACAGCACGTCGAGGGCATCCGGCAACTGTTTCGCATACAAGTCGAGTCGGAGCCGCCTTTGACGCCGTATGTACAATAACGGGAGGCTGCCGAACGCGCCCGCCCCAAGGATCGGCCATAACCAGGACGAGGTCAGACGCCAGACAAGCCAGCTCGCGATGACAGCCAGAAGCAGGACCAGACCGACAACTGCACCGACTCGCTGTGAGAGATCTGCCTGGTCGAGGTACTTGCCGAGCCGGCGGGCAAGCGGCATCCGGCTCAAGACGCGCTGAAGTCGTGGGAGGCTGCTCACGGTGTTATCGCGAAACACGGGGATGGGCATAACGCTCCTGGTGGCGAGTCGGCTTCGCAGGAGGCGCATCGGCGCTCGCAGGGAGCCCTCCCCCAGAGAGAGCAGGGCCAGCGCCAGCAAAAAGGCAGCCATAAAGGCCAGCACAACGGCGAATGCCACCATTGCCTACGCCTCAGACCACTCTTCGAACAGTCCGGTCGGCAGCAGGATGCCGGCATGCTTGAGCCGCTCGGTGAACTTCGGCCGGATTCCGGTCGCCTTGTGTCGACCGAGCACGACCCCTTGCTCGTTGACGCCTTGCTTCTCAAAGGCAAAGATGTCCTGGGTCGTAATGACGTTGCCTTCCATCCCGACGATCTCAGACACGCTAATCACTTTCCGGCTCCCATCGCTTAAACGGGAAAGCTGGATAATCAGATCCAGAGCCGAACAGATCCACCCGCGCAACGCGCGCTCGGGAATGCTGAGTCCCGCCATCAGCACCATCGTCTCCAACCTGGTCAGTGCGTCGCGCGCCGTATTCGCGTGGATGGTGGTCAGCGATCCATCGTGGCCTGTGTTCATCGCCTGAAGCATGTCGAGCACCTCGCTGCTTCGAACCTCGCCGACGACAATCCGGTCCGGACGCATCCGGAGGGCGTTCCGTACCAGGTCGCGCTGAGTGACGACACCCGTCCCCTCGATACTGGCCGGCCGTGTCTCCAGGCGAACGACATGGTCCTGGTGAAGCTGCAGCTCCGCCGAATCCTCTATGGTGATAATGCGTTCAGTCGCCGGGATGGAACCCGACAGGACATTCAAAAAGGTCGTTTTCCCACTCCCTGTGCCGCCGGAGATCAGGACGTTCAACCGTGCGCGCACGGCGCCCATCAGCACCTCAGCCATCTCCGGCGTCAGGGTGTGGAAGCCGAGAAGGTCCTTCATCTGGAGGGGATCCGCGCCAAATCGGCGAATCGACAGAACGGGACCGGTCAATGATACAGGGGGGATGATGGCGTTGACACGCGAGCCGTCAACCAGACGAGCGTCAACCATTGGAGAGGATTCGTCCACTCGCCGCCCTACCTGTGAGACGATCCGATCAATAATCTGCATCAGGTGAGCATTATCTTTGAATACGACCTCGGTCGGCTCCAGTTTTCCAAAACGTTCAACGTAGACCTGATGCGGGCCATTGACGAGGATGTCTGAGATCTGCGGGTCGTGCAGCATCGGCTCAAGCGGCCCAAGTCCCAGCGTCTCGTGCAGTACCTCGACAACGAGCCGATCTCGCTCCGATCGATTCAACGGCATGCTCTCGGCCTGAACGAGCGCCTCGACCGCGCGACCGATTTCGGCCTCCAACGCCTCCTGGGGGATGCGCGCGAGGTTCGAGAGATCAAGACGATCGAGCAGCCGGCGATGAATACGCGATTTCAGCTCCTGATAGGCGTTGCGGGTCGGCCGACTATCAGGTTCGATGATCACCGGTGCAGGATCTGAAACGTTTTCATCCTTCCGAGGAACCGGACCGAACGCCCTATTCAGGCGATCACTCAGCGCCATTGCGATCCTCCACGGCGCGCATCACTCCGGATTCGCCCGAAGCCGTTGGGGCGTGATGATGTACGGCCCGCTGCATGCCGCCGTGATGGCCTCCGACGCATCTCTCGCGACGGGCTTGCTCCCGAAGGTCAGCAGATACGCGAGCCCCGATATTACATTCGTTGTCGTGCACAACGCCAGCCTCAACGGCACGTTCACAACGGTGAGCAGTGTGCTGGCCACCGCGTAGTCGAGCTGGAGCCCAAGCGACTCCTTTGGCTCCTCAGCCGAGGCAACAGGGGAGCCGAATGGGCTGAGCACAAACACGATCAGGAACACGGCGATTGCGTAACATGTTCGGCGCCCTACCATGTTAGCCCTCCTCCCCCTGACTTTGAGGGATGCTGAATGGTTTCCTGCGAAACAGGTTGAACAGGCCCCTCGATGGCGCGGCCACTGAGCCTTTCCGTTTTTCCATGTGTGGCGGGAAAGGAACCGAGCGTTCTCTTCGATCCAGTCGCGCTGCCAATGTCGAAAAGTGAGCGGCCAGGGACGAGTTCGTGCCGCCAAGGGCAAGCGGCTCGCCGGCGATCAGAGACGTCGTCACGGCTTTCTCCTCAGGGAATGTCCAGAAAACCGGACGCTTGAGAATCTCCTGAGCCGTCTTTTCCGCGTTCCCGGGCGGCGATGGGCAACGATTCAGCAGGAGTTTGACCTTTTCAGGATCATAGGCGAGACGGTCAAAGAGGTCCAGGCAGCGCTGAGTGTGATAGAGGCTCGAGAGATCCGGAGCCGCGACCAGCAGCAGCGCGTCGGCGACATCCAGGGCAGCGAGGGTCCGTTCATCATACGTGGGGGAGGTATCCACGACGACATAGGCAAAACTCGCCTTCAAGAGCGAAAGCAGTTGGCTGATCCGAAGCGGCTGGATAGGATCGGCCTCTTCGATCCGCTGTGGCGCCGCGAGAAGCGACACGCCTGACGGGTGGTCACACAACAAGCTCTTCAAAAAGAGGGCATCGACCCGATCCATGTTCATCGCGGCATCATGAATGGAGTAGGCCGGCTTGAGGTTGAAGAGCAGGTTCAAGTCGCCGGCCTGCAGGTCAAGGTCCACGGCCGCCACCGGCTGTCCAAACGACTTAGCGAGCGCCACAGCCAGATTGAGCGCAATGAGGGTGGTCCCCCGGCCTCCCTTGCAGCCGAACAGCGTGATGATCTTTCCCTTTTCGGCGGGATCGGCAGTTACCAGAGCCCGCTGGCGAGCGATGCGCTGGACGGCGGTCAGGAGATCCTTCTGACTCACCGGCCTGACGAGAAATTCCTGGGCGCCGGCCCGCACGGCTTGCAGGATCGTGTCCGTTCGCTGACCGTCGGACGTCACGAAGATCGCGCTGTGCGGCGAGACGACGACAAGCCGTTCGATAACAGCGAGCCCGGGATCCGGGGGATTGCCGAGATCGAGGATGACGATCGACGGCTTCAGTTGGTTGACCAGATGATAACCGGTCTCAAAGTCGGCCGCCTCCGCCTCTACCTTCACATGTTCATAGTCTTTGAGCAGCTCCCGCAGCGCCTGGCGGCGCATCGGATCGCTGTCGATCATGAGCAACGACAGGGGTTCCGACATCGGTCGATCCTCCGACTATTTCACCAATTGGACAGTTTGAAGGCCCGCGCACCCAGGATCGGGTGCGCCTCCGAAAGCGGCGACTTGCGTAAAGCGTCCGATGACATCCTTACCCTGAATGTGGTCGAGGAAGAAGCCGCCAACCTTGATGACTGTGACGTAATTACGTCCCGGATCCACAGGCAGCCGCGGATCAAAGAACGCGATTCGGATCAGCCTTGGACTGTTGATGCCTTTCGGCGAGTTCGCGCAGTTGCAGCTTGAATCCCAAAAGGCCGTCGGGTCCTGATCGATAAGAGCCTGCACGCCTTGCTGTGTCGGTCCCACTTTCGCCCCAGGTTCATCCTGCAGTTGATCGCCGACAGCCACAAAGCTATCAGGTCCGCAAGTGTCGATGTTTTCCCGGTACTGATCGCCGCCGGTAACTGGGGTTCCCCGGTTAAGAGGCGGGAAATCGACAGGATTGTAAAAGCTAGGCGTGAGTTTCGCTTCACCGATCTTGAGGGTGACCTCGAGGCCGTTATCGCGGGGGTACTGGTAGCCGGTGGTAACAGGATCGTACAGGTCAATCCCATCATCGAATTCTCCGTTTCCATTCGTATCAACCCACTTGTCCGTGACCACCCAAGGCTTAAAGCAATTGCCGCTGCAGGCGTTCACGCGTCGGGCAGTGGCGGCAGCCCCTACATTCGCAGCGTCCGAACCCGAATGATCCGCCGTGGCCTTTCCCAGCCCAAAGAGCTGCAAAACCGGCATGAGGAACAGCGGCATGGGGTTGCCGTGAGCAACATCGCGGTGGGTTTTGCAGGTGACTTGATCAGGGTTCGCGCTGTCTGCGGCGCACTCGCCGATGGTCCCCCCGTTGCTGTTACAGGTAAAGGCGTCAATCTGGGGGTCCGTCAAAAATTGCCCGATGATCGGGGTCTTTTTGGCGAGCGCTTTAGCGTCTGTCTTCGCTTGCGTCGGGATCGGGGCGACAAGCAGGCTGTAGGCTCCGGCGATCGCGCCGGCATCCGCAGCCGTCTGGGCTTGGTGCCGGGCGACGTAGAGGTAGGGGATATCGGTTGCCAGGGCTGTGAACGCAATCAGAACAGCGAGCATGACTATGGTCCATACCAGGATTGAGCCTTTCTCTGGACTCGGTAGTCGTTTCATTGTCTTCATCTCTGACTTCCCGTCTGTGCGCCGGAGCCTTCGTCCGTAGCAGGCTCCTTCAACAGGAGTTTTTGGCGCTTTTCCCGTGTCAACTGGACGTCGTCGCTCGCCAGTCCCGGCACGTGGCGGCGCGCGTGTCGACTAAGGGTCTGCGCATTTTCAAGGGCCGTGATGGCCCCATGATACCTTTCAGCGGGATACGGAGTTCGTACCCCTAAGAACTGGGTGACGACCTCCTGAAATTGCGATTCGGCGGACTGGAACGCTACCGCGTCGAACTCATTGTAGCCGAGCCAGAGGACAGCCCGGGACTGCTCAAGCTCCGTCCAGGCGCTATTCAGCCGCGATGAAAGGAGCGCGGCCAATACTGAGTCGGTTCGGCCCTCAATCTCATTGATCGACCGCAACGCTTCCCGTACATCCCGTTCGAGGGCGGGCGGGTGGCGGAACGCTTGGCTCTCCCACGTTCCCAGGATAGTGCGCCGGAGCTGTTCGTTGGCGGGGGCGTAAGGTTCAAGACCGCCGCCGTGAGCGGTGGCGCAAAAGGGAATGGTCAAGGCTGCGAGCAGCAGCCCCGCCGTCATTGCCCTGAAAGTCTCCCTCACCCGTCCTGAAATCCCCGTTTCAAATCCCCCCCAGCCCCCCTTTTCAAAAAGGGGGTTGGGGGGATTTCTGCGGGGTCGGGGGATCCTGCTCAACGTCGCAACTTTCATGCCCATGGGCGCGCCACCGACTCATGCGGTATTGACTCATCTCGACGCGTGCGTGTACTCATCGGTTCCTCACCTGCCAGGGACCTGGCGCATCTCTTTCGCCTCTTCGGGCGTTGTTTTCATCTGTTCCTCCAGATTCGGCGCCTGCCCCAATGCGAACGGTTTGACAATGTCCGGGGTCACAAAGATGATCAGATCGGTCTCGTCCCTGACGAATTTCGTGCTCCTGAAAAGGGCTCCGAGAACGGGGACATCGCCCAGGATCGGAAACTTCGTGAGTGTTTTGCGGTCCGCAACTTTGATAAGTCCGCCGATCGCCAAGCTCTGGCCGGACTTGAGGTCTACCATGGTAGATGCCCGCCTGGTTGTAAGCGATGGGAGCGTGAACCCTTGAATCGTGACGGCATTGACGAAATCCAGGTCGCTGACCTCCGGCGCAATTTTGAGGTTGATCGATCCCAGGTCGTTCAGCGTCGGCGTGAAGTCCAATCGGATGCCGAACGGTTTGAACTGGATGGTGACGGAGGTTCCTCCGCCTGCTCCGCCCCCGCCTTGGACCGATGGATATGGGAATTCGCCCCCCACTAAGAAACTCGCGCTTGCCCCACTCGCCGCGATGAGCGTCGGACGCGCCAGCGACTTAAGAAGACCCTTTTGCTCTAAGGCACGCAAGAAAGTCCTTGTGTTGCCCTGGCTGATAATTGCGGACGTGCGCGGGTCGAAGCGTATCGCTCCATCCTTATCAATACTTGTATTGAGCACGCCGCCGGTCGTTCCGCCAAATACTGCGAGACCAAAGGTGGTCCCCAGATTGATAAAGTCGAAGCCGAGCTCGCGGAGGGCGTTCCGATTCACCTCCGCCACCTCTACCTTGAGCATGATCTGGTGCGGTTCGCTGAGGTGAAGCAGGTTGACTACCGCAGTCTTGTCCGGCAAGAAGGCCTTGGCAAGTTCGGCGGCCTTGACGGTCAGCGACGGGTTCGACACGGTCCCGGACAGCACAACCGACGTTCGGGCCGCCTTCACCTCGATCTCTTCCTGGGGGGCGAGATCTTTGATCGCCTGCTGCAGCAAAGAAAGATCTGCCGTCACGACAATGTCAAAGTATTGCGTTGCCTCATGGGTCCAGGCGATCAGCGTGGTGATCCCCGGGGCCTTTCCGTTGATCAGGATCTGGCTTGGGGGTACGAGCTGAATGTTCGCGATCTCGGGATTCGTGACAGACACCCGCTGAAGTTGTCTCGAAAGATCTAAGACCATGGACCTACCGACAGCCACCTGCACCTGAGTGGTCTCGCGGCCGGCCAGGACGCGCGGGTCCGGGGTCGAGCCGTTGGTTTCGGCGGTCGATGTCAGGGCTCCAGGAACGGTCGCATCCCGTTCCTTTCCGTCCTTACCGCTTACCATGGGAACTTCGACAGCGCGCGCCGCAGGTGGTTCGACCGGACTTACCCCAGACTGCGGTTGCTGTGCCGGAGGCGCCTGTTCGGACCCTTCCGCGCTCACGAGGATCTGCAGGTTGTTGCGACTCAGTTCCATCCGATACGGCAACAGCACCTTGAGATCGAGGACAAGACGGACTACGGGGATGGGATGCTCCTGATATTGAAAGGTCTGGATGCTCAGGATGGGGGAGCCGGACGGCAGGTTCGCGGGCCGGGTGATCGCGTGTCTGGCGCGGGGCAGATCGATGACGAGGCGTGGCGGGTCGTAAAGCGCGGACGATTCATAGTCCGTCAGCGGTCCATCCGCGATTACGAGGATGGCCACGTCGCCGGATGCCTCCGCCAAGACCTGCACACCGGTTACCTCGGCGACCTGCGCCGGCCGAGCAGCGGTCGGAGAGGGCAGGGCCGGCAACGGCTGTCCCACGGCTTTGGCGGTCGGTAATCCGCCGGCAACGCAGGATGTGGTGACGAACAGCAACATGGTCTGTACGAGCCAACCGCTCCACACAGAACGGATCTCGCTCATTGGTCTCCGGGAGTGGGAATTTCTGTATCTCACCATGAGGTGATCTCGTGTCAGGGCGTCTCGATCGGGTAGGTTTCAGTGGTGCGCTTGTCGCCCCGGATCACCTCGATTTCGATCATTTTCCCTTCCTTTTTTTCTGGTTTGGTATCCGCTTGAGTTTTTCGGCTTCCGGCTTTCCTTCGCACGACGGCTTCCTGCGCAGACGCCGCAAGATGCCCCTCCTGCCTGTCCCTGTCCATAACGGATCGCAGGGCGATATGGATCTTGCCTTGCTGCAAAGCGAGGGCAAGGCGTTCCGCCTCGGGCGGGCTCACGGCTAATGTCAGGGTGGGGACCTCGACGTTTTGCTTGCCTTCCTGCTCCAGGCGCTTTCCCGCAGCCAGCACCTCGATGTTTTGTAGAATCGTTTCAGATGATTTACTCGATTGGTCGCTTCTGGTGGCAATGACGTCCACCCGGTCTTTCGGCAGGATGAATCCGCTGACACCGATGACCTCATTGACCCCGACCGCCATGGCGCGCTTGCCGGGAGGCACCATGACCGACATGATCCCTGGCGTCCCGCTTACGTCCTTTGGAAACAGGCGGCTCTCGAGTATCGGCTCATCGCGGGTAATCTCGCCTTTTACAAGGCGACCGACTGCCGCGTCGCGTTCTGAGAGGGCCCCTTGTGGCACACCGGCCTTCGGCCAGTCCCGCACCGTAATGAGGCCGGCGTCAAGGCGGGTTCCCATTGGGATGTTGTTCGCGGCGACAACGATCGGTTGGGCCTCCATTCTGGTGCGCCTCGCCTCTTCCTCTCGCGTCCGAACGTACCTGACAACCAGAACGCTGGCGAGGACGGCACAGATCAACGCCGTGGCGAGCATAAGGATCAGGCGTTTTACAGGCATCTTCCTGGCCTTGGATACCGATGAGTTCTCATAGCTCGTAGCGCATAGTGGCGGAACTCGAGAGCGGGATGGTTCCGGCAAAACTGAACCCGAGGAGCGGCCCGATCCCCGTCAGCCACGTGTAGGTAAGCGCAATGTTGACCGTCGTCTCGAGAGGTGTCCCCGTCGCCGCGGTATTGGTCACCGTGGCCCCGGCGATCCCGGCACTTGTTAGGATAGTCGTTGCCTTGGTGATCACTGCGCCATTGTTTGTCGTAAGATTCGGCGTGACAGAAGCAAGCCTCACTGCCTCCCTGGCAGCGTGGTTCAAGGTGTTAATGATCAACCAGGCCCGCCCGAACTCGAAGATTCCAAAGACCAGGAGCAAAAACAGGGGGAGGATGAGAGCCATCTCCACGATCGTCGAACCGGCCTCACCACCAATGCGCGATCTTTTTTTCCCCAGTTGACGCATCGGCTTCGTTCCCCAGTCATGCGCATGTGGAGTCTGGCCCTCGACACAGTGTTCACGCCTGACCGAGGGCCAGACTCTAGGAACCACCCTTATCACTTTGTATGGAGCGCAAAGCTACATGGCGCCAGTGATCGTTGTAAAGGCGTTCTGAACGTCGGTCCCGAGCAGCGTAATCAGGGCAATCGAGATCGCGACAATCAAAGCCAGCCAGATTCCAACCTCTACGATCTCAGCTCCCCGCTCATTGTTCAGAGGGCGACGGATTCGTTCTTTTAGCTCTTTCATGGTCTGTCTCCTTCCTAAAGAAAACCGTTGACAGAATAACTGGCCCTCGCTCTCAAAAACCGCTCTTGCTCAGCTTGATCACCTCATAATATACCACCTCCATCTTTATTGTGTTGCATGATACGCACGTTAACGCTCCACTGACTGAATAGCTAGTGATACAGTAGTCTCAATATTGAGACGTTAATATATTCATGGATAGTAATTATGTCAAGCATATTCTATGCAATTGACACTATTTGTCATATCGATGTATATAATATGTCACTAGGATATCAATATTAATGATGATGTATTGACATATCCTTATTCTATGATCAATTATGCTATTCTGGACAATGAATATATTGGCGAAGCACTGATATTCATTTTTTGGTCTCTAACCCTGATAACCGTAGCATAATATATGCCACAGTGAACTAACGCGAAGCACATGGCGCACTGGCGGATACGTTATGGCTATGTTGGTGTGCCTAGTCATGACTCGCTTTGCAGGATTCAACGCATTGATGGCGATGGAACCGCGGTGAGCGCCGAGATGTCATGAGATCTAAGTACACTTACATCGATACGATTCGCGGGCTCGGGATCTATCGACTGCCTCGATCCCGACCGAGCTGGGCTTATTCCGTCTGATGCGCACTTTTTGGCACCAGCACCCTAACCCGAAACGGCATATCGACTCCATGGCAACGCGACTAGACAGCCTGTCGCCGCACGCCATCTTCGCGATACACGCGATTGCGTTCGTCGTGTTGGTCTGGTGGAGCTGGGGCAAATGGCTCGATCCGCTCATCGACTTCGGCCGGGAGCTGTACGTCCCATGGCAGATTACGCGAGGCCGAGTGCTTTACCGTGATATCGCCTCGCTTTTTGGTCCGCTGTCACCGTACGTGAACGCGCTCTGGTTTCAACTGTTCGGTGTGTCGTTGGCGACCCTCGTGTTCTGCAATCTTGTCATCTTCGCGGCGATGATCGCCGGCATCTATCGGCTGGTACGCAGATCGACCGACCGTAGCACGGCAAGCGCGGCGAGCCTCTCGATATTGCTGCTCTTTGGTTTTTCGCAGTATGTGGAGATTGGGAACTACAACTTCGTGTGTCCCTACTCGCACGAGGCGACACACGGCATCGCGCTAAGCGTCGCGATGATGGTGTGTCTGCAGGACGCCATTGCCGCCGGCCGCCGCCTGCTCTTCGCGATGGCGGGCGCCTGCTTCGGCTTGGTGCTGCTCACGAAGCCGGAGATCGCTCTCGCGGCGTTCGCGGCAGTTGCGGCCACCTGGGCAGCCTGGGTAGCAACCGACACCCACGACAGGCGCGCTCTTCGGCAGAGCGTTCCACTGTTTCTCGCAACAGCAGCCGTTCCTCCTTTACTGTTCTTCCTGTATTTCATCAGGCACATGGAATCCGCAGAAGCGTGGCGGGCTATTATGGGCGCCTGGACGCCGGTATTCATACCGGCCATTACCAGCAACCGTTTCTATCGGCTCAGCATGGGGCTGGATCGCCCGGTCTCCCATGGCATCGCCATGTTCCTGAGCTTCGCGGGGTGGCTCGCGTTCGTCATCGTGGGGGTTGTTGTATCCTGCATGGAGCGATCCCGGCCGTCGGTGATCAGGCGGGCGGTGTGGTTGACTCTAATCGCCGGAGCCGTTGCCTTCTTCATGCGGACGGGCACGTGGCCTCGGGCGCTCCCGTTCATCACTGCCACAGGCTCGCTCGCTGTCGCCGTCTTATTCCTTGGCGTCCGGAGCAATCGCGCTCAGGCGCTTCGGTTGTTGCCGCTCGTAACGTGGTCGGCATTTGCGCTGGTCCTCCTTGCGAAGATGGGACTGTACCCGCGCATTTCTCACTATGGCTTCTACCTTGGACTTCCCGCCGGCGTCTTGGCTATCGTGTTGCTGTATTGGCTAATTCCGCATCAGATTGAAAGGTATAGCTCCGCTGCGGGCGCCCGGTTCTTCCGACGGCTTGCGCTAATGGCTCTGGTCGGAGCGATAGTGCCGTACGTCGGGCTCTCCCATGCCTTGTATCGAACGAAACAGGTGGCGATTGGCTCGGGCGGTGACCGGTTTTTTGCGTCCTCAGGATTCTGGCAGGGCCACGCCGTGCGACAGGCGCTGCGACACATCGAGCAACTCGACGCGCCCCACACTACGTTGGCGGTCTTGCCGGAAGGAGCGATGTTGAACTATCTGCTGCGCCGCGATTCTCCCCTGCGAGTCATCAACCTCATGCCCCCCGAGATCCTCGCGTTCGGCGAGGACGACGTCCTGCACTCACTTCAAGCGGCGCCGCCGGATTTCGTGCTTCTTGTCCACAGAGATGTGATCGAATATGGCTATCCGCTGTTTGGTACCGATCCGCGATACGGACTGCGGACCATGACGTGGCTGACGGCTCATTATCGATCGTCCCAGGTCATCGGCCGAAATGTGATGAGCAATTCCGGATTCGGTATCGAAATCTTTCGGCGAAATCCGTAGACGCCTGTCGGGGTCGTCGTTAAAGAGCGTGATGGCATCGATGTGCGTTGGGCCGATAACGGGGTCGCCACCGATTCCGATGCGGGTGGACTGGCCGATAGAGACAGATGCACTTCCGAAGCAAACAGTATTGAACCGAACAAGGAACGCGAACCCTCTTAACCTCTCGGGTTGGCGCCGGTTGCGACGGCCATGAGAGAGTTGCCAAACGGCAGCCAGCCGGCGAGGAGATACTCTGCGCGACACCACACGCGAAGCCCGGCGTTCCAAGCGGGCGCCGGTACCTGCGGGACCCGCGGTCGTGTGGAGATCAGCGCCTCCTTCGCACGAATCAGCAGCTTGGGCCCGACCAATGACTGGAATAGGTAACGCGTTTCCAGGGTGACCAGCCCGGCCCGATCCATTGTGCTCCTCAGTTGGCCAGCCGTATACCGTCTGACACGGTAGTTTATGTCATCGTGTGGAGTCCAGATCCAGTCGAATGCAGGCACGGTCACCACGATGCGACCGCTAGGGTTCAGAATCTCCCCAGCACGTCGAAGCAGATGAGTAGGATCGTGAATGTGTTCGATCACGTCGAGCATCAGGATGAGATCGAACGGTTGCGTCGGCCGGTACGAGGCGTCTAACTCTCCTGCAACGATGCGGCTGCCCCAGCGCCCGGCTCGTGTGATGGCCGACGCGTCCGACTCGATACCTTCCACGTGACCCAAATGTTCCAGCGCGTCGAAGAAGAGGCCGGCCCCACACCCGACATCGAGGATTCTGGCGTGTCCCGAGACATCAATGAGAAGGCCCCCAATTTTGCGGAGCAAGATCTCCTCGCGGACTCGCCACCACCAATGATGTTTATACAGTTCCGGATAGACATCTGCGTATGACGCATCCATCAGTCGCAGCCGTTCACGATTTCGGCGACCACATATGGCGGGCGACCTTTCGCTTCGCCGTAGATCCGGCCAAGATACTCGCCGATGACGGCCAGAAAGAGCAGTTGCACGCCGGACAAGAACGTCATCACGAGGAGCGAAGCCGTGAACCCCGCGGGCACCGTGCCGACCATGAGGCGCATGTAGATTGAGTAAGCGGCGAATATGGACGACAGGACGATGGCGACCAGACCGGCCAGCGCGGCCGCTCGTAGCGGTACGATAGAGAATGAACATAATCCATCGAGCGCCAGCTTTATGAGCTTCCAGGTCGAGTACTTGGATTTTCCGGCGAATCGTGCGCGCCGGGGCACGTCCACGCCGACCTGGGTGAACCCGACCCAGGCCCGCAAGCCTCGTAGATAGCGCTCGCGTTCGGGAAGGCGCCGAACAGCGGCAATGACCGGCGACCCGAGGAGAGCAAAATCGCCGGCGTCGAGTGGCAGCTTTACCTCCGCAAGCGAAGAGAGCAACCTGTAGAAGAGCAGATACGACGTGCGAAGGACCAACCCTTCCTCGCGCGACGCGCGACGCGCGTAGACGACGTGGGCGCCCGCCTCGTAATGGCGAACGAACTCGGGGATCACTTCCGGTTCGTCCTGTAGGTCCCCGTCCATCAGCACGACGGCGTCGCCTGTGGCGTAGTCGAGAGCGGCCGACATGGCTGCCTGATGACCGAAGTTCCGTGAGAGCGCGACGACCTTCATGCGCCGGTCACGCCGAGCTGCGCTCACCAGGATTCCCCGTGTCCCATCGGTGCTGCCATCGTCAACGAACACGACTTCGTGCGGGCCTCCCGGAATCGAGTTCAGGACGGGCAGGAGCCTTGTGATGAGCTGCGGCAGGACCGCCTCCTCATTGAAGACGGGAATGCCTATGGAGAGGCGCATGCCTTGGTTTGCCCTTGAAGATACACCATCGCCCAGAGTCCTCCGCCGACTTGATAAGGCTCGATGAGCACCGGATCGAAGTGGGCGACGAACAGCCCACGCCAATCCCCAACCGATCTGGGGTACTGACCCCGATCGAGCCTGGCCATCAGTTTAGCTAGGGAGGGTCGCTCCGGCAATACGAGTTCGAGAACATGTACGCGTCCGTCTGGCTCGAGGAGCTGCGGTAACTGTCTCAGGATGTGTGCAACGGCGCTGTCGGGCAGATGGTGCAGGAGGCTATTCACGATGATGGTGTCAAAGCGGCCAAGCGAGGAGATGTCGGCATGCGCCAAATCGGCCTGGATGAATCGACCGTGATACTTCGACCTCGCGATAGTCAGGTAACGCTCGTTGATATCGATCCCGATGTAGTCCGCGTGTTCGAACCGCGCAGTGTTAGTCCCGGGCCCGCACCCGACATCGAGGACTCTTCTGATCGGCTGGTCGCGGATCTGTCGCTCGACGGGGGCAAACTTCCGGGCCACGAATGGCGCCTGCCACGCGGCGTAAACAGCCGGATGCTCCAGAAGACGCTCGATGAGACCTATCATCGCCACCTGACTTCGAACTTGCCGATGTGTTCCCCGTTGGGAAACTCCAGTCTAAGCTTCTCCAGCAGACCTCCAGAGGGCTTCGGCGTAAACCCTGGCGTAAGATTGATTACGATCACGTCGCCCTTCGACCAGGCGGCGAGGGCGTCCTCGGATGGACGTGCCGTATCGAGCGAGAAGAAGTCGAACAGGGCTCTCGATGGATTGACCATGCCCGAGAGGAAATACACCTCGGGGCAGTCAGGCCCGGCAAGCAGTTGGCCGCCACGACCATGGCGCGCGATGGAGAACACCACGCGACGATACGTCTCAACATCGTCGGGACTGACCTTCAAATGAGCGCGTGGCAAATTGAGCCGCGCGTCGAAGCGGCGTGGTGCGTGCAAGACGCCGAGCGTTTCGATATACGCGCGGTGTGAACTGAGCATCGTGAAAAGGAGCATCATCGCGGTCCAGGGCAGAATCGTACGAGAACGCAGGCGCGAACTCGTACCGCAGAGGGCCACGCCGGCAATGAGCGCGAGCGGGGTGACGTAACAGAAGTAGATCGGGGCAGCGAACGGGAATTGGTTAAGCGAAATCCACGCGAGTGTCGACGCCGACGCAAAAAGAAAGCGCCGTTGGGTCGGGTCCTCGATGCGTCGCCGAGCCAGGCAATAGCAGATTGCGAGCGGCAGCAGCGCGGCCAAAGCTCGGGTCGATTGCCAGATCAATTGGTATGGCGTGATATACCAGAGCCCGAGAATCGGGAGTGAGATGGCTGCCGCCCACAACAAGAATTGGAATAGATATTGCGAGGATAGCACGAACTGGCGGCGTACTGGCAACACGAGCGCCAGCATGGGGAGGCCGGTGAGCATGACGGCGGCTGACGGCATTGGGGTGCCGGCAAAGTCCAGTCGCTTACGTGGAAGAATGACGGCGCCGTAGACCAGGTCCCATAACCGATGCTCAACGAGATAGGGGATGAGTAGAACCATGAGAGGCAAGGCCATCGAAGCGCCCACGATGAGCGCCGGCGCGAGCTGCGGCTGCGACTCGGCTGACGCCCGGTCTTGCGACGGCAGCAGGAGCATGATGGCGCACGCCGCAACCGGACAAAACAGGTACAAACCTTCGGCGTTGAAGATTCTGGGCGCGAGAATCACCGTTGCCGCTGCGAGGGGCACGGCCGCAGCTCCCCATCGAAGTCCCCGTTCAACGCCGGTCAGGACCGCCGACGAATTCCGGCCCGATCGGCCGCCCTCGTATAGAACCGACATTACCAGCGCAACGAGCAAGTATAGACCAGTCTGCTTGACAGCGACGGCGAGACCGGCCAAGAGGCCTGCAAGGGCCACGTAGTGCCACTGTTCCGTTTCGAGGTAGCGAAGGAACGCCCACAGGCACCCGAGGGCGCACACCAGCAACCACCACGACGGTATGGGGGCGAAGTAGTTTGGGAAGCTCCATGCCAGCGCGACCCACGTTCCGAGCGCCGCCCCGACCGGCTGGAGATAGCGTCTGAGTATTAAGTAGGTCAGCCAGACTGCCACTGCCGCGCCGGCAAAGAGCGTCCACCTTAAATGCAGCAGGTCGACGCCGCTGATCTTGAATACGGCAGCATAGAAATACGTCAGGCCTCCTGTGTACGACTCCTCGTAGTCAACGTGCGGGACGCCGCCCTGAAGCACTCGTTCTGCAGACTGCCCCAACATGCCCTCGTCATGTGGAATCCAGCCTCTTGGGACAAAGGGCACGAGGTAGGCGAGTGCTGCGACGAGCATCAGCACAGCGAAGAACGCGTGGCCTTTAGATGCAGGAACCTTCATATCTGATGAGGATTTCGAGCGAAACCACCCCACTCCACGCGACCATCGCGAAAGTTAGGAGCAAGATTCCGACAACGCAGTTCCTCCGCAAGCTCCTCGAAACCTACTGTCCTGACATCGTTCATTTAACGATTGGAATCTAACGATAGGAATTGACTTGTGGGAGGATTACATCTTGGAGGAGAAGAAGTCAAGTGGGATTTTTCGGCTTGTGGTTATTGATACAGCATAACTCAAGTATAAGGTGCAATAAAATGGGTGAGCATAGCGGAAGTGAGCGCGCAGGAAGTAGTGATGTGAGAAGACTAGAGAAGATGACATTGTGTGTGACCCACTCGACAAATAGGAGCTTAAGAGGACGAACACAGCTCTTTCTGGTAACACTAACTAGGGATGGTAGCAGCCATGAATCAGAGATAGGAAAGTAGAAAAAACCTTGTGGGCCACTTGGGAAGCCGATATAAGGGTGTGGCGGCGCATGGCGGCTTGCCAAGTCTCACGATCTGTGGCTTCACGCCCAAGGCGTTCAGGACTCGCATGTCCTTACTCGTCTAACGTAAGGAAAGCGGACTCCACCGCGAATTCTTTGCGAGGCGGCACAGCTCGCCGCCTACTACGGCCGAGCGCGTGGGGAGGTTGAGGCGCCGGGGTTCGTTCAAGGGTCAGGAGCGATCTTGAGGCCGGCCCTCGGATGATCAGAGCCGAGACCGACCTGCCGCTTGCGATGGAGTTTAGCATCTCAACGCCAGAGCAGGTGCGAATGGTGGCGATGACGGCCGCCGGCGTGATCGTCGGAAGTGCGATCATCTCGCTGTTGGAACAGACGGCCGGACAGCTCGATTAGTTGCAACGCGCTGACGACTTCGTCGCGCCGCTGAAAGCGACGACGAGGACACTAGCCACGATTGGCTGAAAGCCAACGATTCGTTCTTCGACGTTCTACCTCTCGCCTTTCTGCTGGAGTTCCTAAAACCATCTCAGAACAGATCCGTTCGTATCGATTCTTTGCATAGTTCTGAATGTCTATGTGATGTATTTCGCTTGACGCATCTATTATAACATCGTATAAGCTCATGTGGAGCAGGCGGTGATAGCGTATAATATAGTAACACAGATAACAGTGATGTGTGCGTGGTTAAGGCGTCAAACGGAGCTGGTTGGACTGGATATCGGGACCAGTTCTATTAAGGCTGTCCATCTTCAACGATCACGGGGTTCCTATAGGGTGGCGGAACTCGGCATCGTCCCTCTCCATCCCGGGACGATCGTGGATGGAATGATTATGGACGCTGCTGCCGTGAGCACCGCCATCCGACACCTGTTCGACACGCACGGCATAACGGTCAAGGACGTTGCCTTTTCTGTCTCCGGGCATTCGGTGATCATCAAAAAGATAAAGACGCCGAGGATGCAGGCGGCAGAGCTTCGCGAGGGGATCGCGTGGGAGGCTGCACAGCATATTCCCTATGCGATCGACGATGTCAACCTCGACTTCCAGATCCTGCGAGGCAAAGACTCCGGCTTGGCTGAGATGGATGTGCTGCTGGTGGCGGTCAAAAAGGATATCCTGAATGACTATCTCTCCGCCATCTCCGCAGCCGGACTGAATGTCGCCGTTGTTGATGTAGGCGTCTTCGCTATCGAGAATACCTTTACGATGCTGAAAAAGGTTCAGCCGGGCGAGGTGGTCGCGCTCGTCAATGTGGGAGCGGCTGCCACCAACATCAATATCCTCTCTGACGGAATCTCCGACTTTACCCGGGATAGTCCGCTGGGGGGCAACCGACACACCGAATCGGTGGAGAGAAGCATCGGTGTAAGTTTTGAACAGGCCGAGGCGTTAAAAAGAGGTAAGCCGGTCGAGGGGCACAGCTTCAGGGAGGCGGAACCGGTCATCGAGATGGTCAACAGCGAATTAGCCGGTGAGATACGACGCTCGTTCGATTTTTATTACTCAACAAGTCAACACGACACCATCCATCGAATGGTCTTAAGCGGCGGATGTGCACTGTTGCCAGGGCTGGCCGACTACCTTTCAAGTACGCTTGAGCTTCCCGTTGAGGTTGCCAATCCCTTCCAATATATTCATGCTGAGCCGAAAAAGTACGATGCTCAATTCCTGGCCTCGATCGCACCTCAGATGGCAGTCGCCGTGGGATTGGCCCTTCGCGAAGCGGAGGAGAACGCGGGATGATCAAGATCAATCTGCTGCCGCGTGAGCAGCGTCGAAAAAGTGGCCGGGTCAGAGCTCCTCGGGCTGGGTATGCAGCCATGGCCGTTCTGGCTGTTGTCGGGATGTGGGGATGCTGGCTTATGGTGAGGTGGGACATGGCGCAACTCCAGGCAGACATCGTGGCGACCAAGGACAACATTGCGAGACACCAACAGGTTGTCCGATTGGTTGAACAATATACTCGAGACCAGAAACAACGTCAGGAGCGTCTGACGGTCGTCCAGCGCCTGGCTGCCAGTCAAAATAGTCCCGTCCGTCTGCTCGATGGCATCAGCCAGGCGTTGCCCGAGGGAGGTTGGCTCACCAGTATCAATAAAGTCTCAGGGAAGCTCGTGATTCAAGGATACGCGTCGTCACATTTTGTGGTCGCGGAAATGATGCTGGCTCTTCAACAACTCACGCAACTCGTGAATAGCGTCGAGCTGAGCTTTTCGGAGCTCGAGTTGTATGAAGGTAGACCGGTCGAACGATTTGAAATTCTATTGACCTTATCGGAGTAGATGGAAGCAGAGAGCAAGTCATGCTGACTTCCAGTGATCTATCGGCCTATACCGCAAACATTCCGCAAAGGCAGAAGATCGCCATCGGCGTCATATTCGGCGCCATCGTGGCCATCGTGTATTGGCAATTGTTTCTCCAATCGGCGTGGACGGCGCGAAGCGAGGCGAAATCGGAACTGCTGCGGTTGAGTGCGGAGGCGGAGCGGACCCGGCAGATCGCGAGCCAACGACCTCGTCTGGAACAAGACATCACGCGCCTACAGGCGCAGCTTGAGCGTACGGTCCAACAGCTTCCGACTGAAAAGGAGATTCCAACGTTATTGAAACGAGTTGCGGGCCTTGGTCAGGAAGCGGATCTCAACGTGGCTCTGTTCAAGCCGGGGACCACTGTGGCGAAGGAGTTCTATACCGAGGTTCCAGTACAACTGAAGATCATGGGGACATACCATAACCTCGGCCTGCTCTTTGAGCGGCTTGGTCGGTTGGAACGGATCGTCAACGTCGCTGACTTGACGATCCGCCAGGCCGCAAAAGGACAGAGAACCGGAGATACCATCCAGGCCGAGTTTGGCGTGGTGACCTACACCTATTCGGGCGCTATGGGAGCGAAGAGCGGTGAGGCTGCAAGCGCGTCACAATAGGGTGCTCCGTAAGACGACTGTCGGCGCGATGATCATCTCCATTGTGGTGACTGTCGAGGCGTGCGGCAGGGATGCGACACCGCCGCCGCCTTCCTCGGCCCAACGCCCGGTGCAGCCCGCGCCTCCCGCGACCTCCTTACCCAATGAGGAGAGACGGGGTTCTGTGATCTATCAGTCCAGGGGTCGCCGGGACCCGTTTCGGCCGTCTCGGGTTGTGATAGCAGAAAAGCCCCCGACAGTAGATCTCACGTTGACCGGTATTGTCCGGGGAGCCCACTCATTCTATGCGATGGTAGAGTCGGAGGTCTCGCCGGGCATGGGATATATTATCCGGGAAAACGACGTTGTCGATTCGGCCAAAGTGGTAAAGATTACCAGGGATAGTGTGGTGTTCGAGGTGCCAACAAAGAATTCTGAGGGTAAGTTGATCACCCGTTACGTCGAAAAACACATGCCGACGGGTCTATCGAGATGAAGCTATTTGGGGAGTGCGCGATCACGCGTTCACGAACGCGTTGGCTTGCCGGCGTCGTGTTGTTCATGTTCTTCACATCCTGCGCAACCCGCGGTGTGTCAACGAGAGGGACTTCGCAACACGCTTTGGGCGATTTGCCCTCGCCGATCGCCTCCATTGCGGTGAAAGTCGTCGATGTGACCGGCGTACGGGTCTTGGCGGAGAGGCCGGGTGAGACCTCAATCGCTGTAATCGCCGATGGGCCACTGGACGATTATGCCTCGTGTGTGATGCAGACACCGCTGGCCCTCGTCATCGATCTCTCCCATGCTCGCAACGCAATCAGTCAGCCTGTCGTCCTGCCGCCCGGTTCCCGTGTCTTGCGGGTCACGACGATGCAACTTCAGCCATTGCCGGACCCGGTCCTTCGCTTGACGTTCGATCTCAACCAACTGGTGCCGTATCGCGTAGAGGTCACCCCAAACGGTTTACAGATCCTGGCCGGCTCTGAGATCTCCGAGCAGGCGCCGGTTGCACAAGGGACGGAACGACTGGAGCAGGCCGCCGACACATCTCGATCTGCTGCGTCTGCAACACCGATGGCAAAGAAGCCTGGGATGAATCACGTGAAGCCGGCGGATGCGGAGTCGTTGCGCGTCGCGCCGTCGCCACCGCAGAGATCTGCCGCTTCAGCGGCAACCCGTCGCGCCGGCCGTGAGGCGGCCGGCGAATCGGGGCAGACAGCGTCAGTGTTGCCTTCGGCCGGTGCGAAGCAGCCGATCACGACTGCGCCGGCGGCACCAACCACCGCCGGCAACAAACGATTGTCGCTGGACTTCAAGGGCGCGGATCTTGATGACCTGCTTCGCCTCATCTCCGAGGTGAGCGGACTCAATGTCGTGGTTGCACACGGCCTCAAGGATCGGAAGGACCGTGACGTCACAGCGCGCCTGCATAATGTCGAGTGGCGTCAAGCGTTGGATGTAATTCTCAGAGCCAAAGGCCTCAGCTATGAGCAGGACGGCAATCTGATCTATGTGGGTTCGAAAGGCGAGATCCAAAAGAGCAAGGAAAAGCGTGTAGAAGAGATGGCGGATGTTGCGCAGAAGCATTGGAAGCTGGAGGAGGCGAAGCGAAAGGCCGAAGATGAAAGAAAGCGGGTAGAAGAAGAAGAGCGGCGTTATGCTGAAGAGGCTCCGTGTGTGAGGGTCATTCGCGTGGCGTATATGAAAGCATCGGATATGAAGAAGCACCTCGAGCGACTCAAGACGCGACGAGGAAGTATCGATCTGGAGGAAACGACGAACACGCTGATTATCAGCGATGCGGAGTCTGTGTGCCTCAAGATGACCACGCTTGCCAAGGAACTGGATACGCCGCCAAAAGACCCCTTTGCCACCAGGCTGCTGCCGTTCAATTATGCAAAGGCCGGTGATTTGAAGACTCATCTGACTGCGCTGAAGACATCGCAAGGCAGCGTCATTGTGGATGAGCGATCAAGCCGCATCATCATCAAAGATCTTCCCGAGGCCGTAGAGCGGATGGAGGCGCTTCTGAAACAGATCGATATTCAGACGCCGCAGGTCCTGATCGAGGCGAGAATCGTCGAGGCCACCCGCCAATTCTCTCAAAGCCTCGGGATTCAATGGGGAGGGACAGGGGTTCCGACGAAAGCGGGGAGCACAACTGGCGTAACGGCCTTTGGCGGGAGTTCCCCGTCCGGAACGAGTTCCTCATCTGGGGGCAGTTCCTCCTCATCTGGAGGGAGTGGCGGCCTTCCGCTCAGATTCCCCGGCCTCGTACCGCCGATTGGCAATCCATTTCCCTCGACAGGAGGAGGGGTCCCCTACCTGGGTCCGGTGCCGCTTGCCGTGAATCTTCCGGTGACGTCGCCGCACTTCGCGCTCGGCATGACCATTGGGAGCCTCGCCAATCGATTCCTCGTGGGGGCGCAGCTTTCGGCGGCTGAAACCCAGGGCAAGATCAGAACCTTGTCGTCGCCGAGGGTGGCAACCCAGGACAATGAAGAGGCAGAGATCAAACAGGGCACACAGGTTCCATATACCACTATCGACAGCTCAGGGAGGACGGTTGTTCAATTCCAGGATGCATTTATTAAACTGAAGGTGAAGCCTCACATTACGCCTGACGGCCGCGTTTCAATGAAAGTCGAGGCTGAGCGTTCTTTCCCGGGACAACGGGTGGATTTTTCGCAAGGATTTGTGTTTCCTATCAACACGCGCAAGGCGACGACGAATATCATGGTTCAGAATGGCTCGACTGTCGTCATTGGTGGTCTGCTGCAGTCTACCGAGACAATCGCGACAGATCAGGTTCCGGTGTTTGGCGACATCCCAGTCCTGGGCTGGCTCTTCAAGCGTCGTTCAATCGGACCGGATGAGCGCGTGGAACTTCTGATCTTCCTCACTCCCTCCGTCCTTGAGGAGTCACGGCTCTAGGGTAGAAACACGGGGTGTAGGGGATAGGGTCTGGGGTGTGGAAAACGAAATGGTGAAATCTCTCCAAGTTGGAACTCTGGCCGTTCTGCTCATGATTGAGTTATTGCCCGCCGCGAATGCCGAATATATGATCTACCTCAAGGGAGGTCATTTTATTATCGCTGATGAGTGCGCCTTTTCAGTTTCTCACAGGGTGGGGGAGCCTTCTGAGGCCGATACGGAGTCAACCCTCGAGGATTGTACAAGGGAAAAGAAGCCGAAAGGGGGGCGTATCTTCTGGAGAACCATCAACGGGGAGTCTGGGGAGGTGAACGTCGACGATGTGTATGACGTATTCGGGTCAGGAGGCGCCCTGCGGATTACGCCGCCGAGCTCTACCATGCCGTTGGAGGATTACCTGATTACGAATCGCGGCGAGAGTTTTGTGAATGCGAAGACCGTGGAACAACAAGACGTTCAAGTGTACGGGGTCAAGCGTGATGAGTTGGCAGAAATCCATCGACGTAGCGTCATTGAGATTACCCCTGAACATTCGGCGAAGAGTCGATCAGGTGAGGGGCTGTGTCCCGGGGAGCCGGTTGAATTTGCCTTGGGTGAAATCGAGATCGTGGGCGGCCGCCTCCTGGTCGATGTGAGGAACCTTTCGAAAGACCCGTGGAAGCCAAAGATTGAGGTTGAAGTCCGAGTAAAGGGGCAGCGCGTGGGAAAGTTCCAGCTTGGAGATGCGAGCTTTCTTTCTCCCGACGGCGAAGGCTTTATCGATAATACGGTTCCTGATAGATTTCTTAAAGAGTTGGATCGGCTCAAGGACGCCGATGCCGGCGTTCGACTCTGTTACCGAAAGATCAGAGAGGACCGAGAGGGGAGCCGCTGAGCCTTCCGTCACGTGGCTTGAGTCGAACAGGTTCATCCTTGCTTACCGCCCATCTCAATCCCTTCACGTATGCGGATGCCGGCCAGGTTTTCCCTTTTATCACACCACCGGTTAGGGTACAATCCGACCCGTAAAGGCCAAGTCGTGCGTGAAGCGCTGAAATATGTCTCCTTGGCTGCAAGGTTGCTCGTGATCGGGGCCGCTGCCATCTTGGGCGGAGAACTCCTTGGCGCGCGTGATCTGAGAGCCGAAGCCGAGCCAATGATCCTTACGCTGGGCGATCTCTCCTATGTCGCCTGGTCGGAGGTGGAGTTGCGAACCGGCGCTATCGTCAGACGCGAACTTGGGGAGACTCCGCTGAGTGTATTTTCGGTGGTTGTTCTCTCGAACGTCAGCTATGAGAGTCTGCCGGAGGCAGCGCGCGATGGCCTGTCAGACTATGTGTCGCGCGGGGGCTCATTGCTGTTTACCGGGGGTAAGCAGTCTTACGGAAGCGGGGGATACGCCGGTACCGCGTTAGGGGATCTGTTACCGCTGAAGCCGTCACGGGATGACTGGCTGCCGCACCCCTTTGGTCCGACCCTGATTTTCCAGCCTGACCATACGATCCTGAGAGATGTCGTGATTCCCACGATGGCCTTCTTTAATGAGCTTGATCTGAACAGCGGTGCGGTAGAAATCGCCCAGTATCGGAAGGCATCCAAGGCGGCCTTTACAGGCGGAGGCGACCCCGGTGGCGGAGATATAGCGGGAGGCGGACGTCGCCCAATGCCGCTCATTGCCGAACGCAGTATCGGCCCGGGAACTATCCTGGCGATTGCGCTGGACATGACGCTGACCGGCGAGTGGAAGGACCGTGATCGGTTCATGCAGAATTGCGTCGAATATCTGCTGCAGCGTTCCAAGGTCGAACCTCTTGGGCCGCCAAAAGGATCGGTGACGAAGTAGGGCTATGTTACGTTACCTCACCGCCGGAGAATCTCACGGCCCGATGCTCACGATGGTCCTGGAGGGCATCCCGGCTAATCTTCCGATCACTGCCCAGGAGATTACCGGTGATCTCGTGAGAAGGCAGCAGGGGTATGGACGCGGCGGCAGGATGCGGATCGAAAACGACGAGGCCGATATCGTGGGCGGCGTTCGTCACGGTCTGACCATGGGCGGACCGATCGCCGTCCTGATTGCGAATCGCGACTGGGACAACTGGAAATTGACGATGGACCCAGCGCCGACGGGGCAGGAAAGTGATCCGAAAGGACCCGTCACCCGTCCAAGACCGGGACACGCGGATCTGGCCGGAGCACTCAAGTACGGGCAACAGGATATCCGTAACGTGCTTGAACGGGCCAGCGCCCGGGAGACGGCCGCCCGGGTCGCTGTCGGGGCCGTCTGCAAACAGTTGTTGCGGCAGTTCGCCGTTGAAATATTCAGTCATGTTGTCGGGATCGGGCCGATCGCGGCCAAGACCGATGACCTCTCGCTTGCGGAGATCCGAGAGCGCGCTGAACTCTCCCCGGTGCGATGCGCTGACCAGCAGGCGGGCGACGCGATGATGCGGGCGATCGACGAGGCGAGGAGCAGAGGCACCAGTCTCGGGGGCGTGTTCGAGGTGATCGTACTCAATCTGCCGATCGGGCTCGGCAGTTATGTCCAATGGGACGGCAAACTCGACGGCCGGCTGGCCCAGGCCGTGATGAGCATCCAGGCGATCAAAGGGGTGGAGATCGGTCTGGGGTTTGAGGGCGCCCGACGATTCGGATTCGAGACCCATGATGAGATCTTCTATGAGGAGAGTCGCTTCACACGGAGGACCAACCGGGCTGGTGGGTTGGAGGGTGGGATGTCGAACGGCGAACCGATTGTAATTCGAGGCGCCATGAAGCCGATTGCCACCCAGTATACTCCGATGGCCTCAGTGGACATCCATACGAAAGAGCCGTTTCGCGCGAGCGTCGAGCGATCGGACATCTGCGCAGTCCCTGCCGCCGGGGTGGTTGGGGAGGCCGTCGTCGCGTTTGAGATTGCGCGGGCCTTTCGTGAAAAGTTCGGCGGCGACAGCCTGGAGGAGATGACCCGCAACTATCACGGGTATATGCGGTCGGTCCGGGAACGGTGAGACGTAGGCGCGATGAAAATTGTCCTGGCCGGATTTATGGGAACAGGCAAGAGCGTGGTGGGTCGGCGTCTGGCCGAGCGGCTGGCCGTGCCTTTTATCGATCTGGACGTCGCGATTGAGGCGGCGGCGGGCATGACGATTCCGGAGATTTTCGCATCGGAGGGAGAGCCCGGCTTCAGACGGAGAGAACGGGAGATGATCGCCGGCGTGGCACATCGCAGCGCTGGCGTAATCGCCACAGGCGGCGGCGCTGTGGTCGATCCGGAGAATCTTCGGAATCTGAAGAACGGAGCAGTCCTGGTATGCCTGACGGCTGAGCCTGCTGTCATCCTGCATCGGCTGGGAGATGACGCCGGCCGCCCCCTGTTGCAGAGTCCGGACAGGCTCACCAGAATCTGTGAGCTGCTGGCGCAGCGAGCCCCCGCCTATGCGCAGGCGGATCTTTCCATCGACACCAGCGGGATGGAGATAGAGGAGATCGTTGATCGAATTATCGTCCATCTTGGTATCGACCGACAAACCCAATTGTCCCCTCTTTCTCTGGGAGAGGGTTAGGGTGAGGGTGAGGGCATACGCGATGGTCCTGTGTTGTGGAACTTCTGAGGCGGGAGGCTGACTGCACGAAAATGGAGACCGGGGTCAGAGTTCCCGTAGCTCTCGGCAGCCGGAGTTATCAGATTGTCGTCGGCAGCGGCGTGCTGAAGCAGGTGGGCGCGCTGTGCGGTGAGCTGCTGCCGAGTAGGCGAGTCATGATCGTCACCAATCCCGTCATCAATCGCCTCTATGGGACTACGGTTTCGACCTCGCTCCGGAAGGCCGGCTTTCAGACGGCAACAATAGAGATTCCCGCGGGCGAACGGGCCAAGTCGTTGCGGCAAGCGGCCCGCCTGTATCGCGCCTTCTTGCACAACCGGATGGATCGCCGCTCCATTGTGGTCGCCCTGGGCGGCGGGGTGATCGGCGACCTGGCCGGGTATGCGGCGGCGACCTTTCTGCGAGGTGTTCCGTTTGTGCAGATTCCAACGACGCTGCTGGCCCAGGTTGACAGCAGCGTCGGCGGCAAGGTCGCCGTCGATCTGCCCGAAGGAAAAAACCTGATCGGCGCCTTTTACCAGCCGTCACTGGTCGTCGCTGATGTTGAGACACTCAAGTCGTTGCCGCCGAGGCAGATGCGGGCCGGATTGGGCGAGGTGGTCAAATACGGCATGATCGCCGATCGGGAACTGTTCGGGTACGTTGAAACGTACCTGGACGCCATCCTCCGCGCGGAGGAAGAACCCCTGACCCATCTTGTGACCCGGTCGTGCGCAATTAAAGCGCAGATCGTCGAACAGGATGAACGGGAAGAGGGGATACGGGCTGTCCTCAACTTCGGGCATACGGTTGGTCACGCCCTCGAGACCATGGCGGGTTATCACCGACTCCTTCACGGTGAGGCGATCGCGATCGGCATGGTGGTGGCGACCATGCTGTCGGTGAACCGAGGCCTGTGCGAACGGGAAGATCTGGATCGACTGCGGACGCTCCTGACAAGGATCGGGCTCCCGACAAAGGCGACTGGTGATATGAAAAGCCTTGTATACACAATAGGTTATGACAAGAAGGTGAGAAATAGGGTGATATATTGTGTGCTAACCAAGGGGATCGGCCATGTGGCATTGGCGGCCCTTTCGGATCTCGCTGAACTAAGGGCGGCGATCCGTGCTGCGTGGAGCGTGTGATATGGGTGAGGCAGCGCGCAACGAGGGAAGACGGATCCTGGTGTTGAATGGCCCTAACTTGAACCTACTGGGTCGTCGCGAACCGGACCAGTATGGCCATACCACGTTGAAAGAGATTGAGGAAGATCTAAGGACCTATGCCGACTCACGAGGAGCCGAAATCCGTTTCGTTCAATCCAATCACGAAGGCGAGTTGATCGACGCCATCCACAAGGCCATGGGATGGGCCGATGCCATGATTGTGAACGCAGCCGCCTTGACCCATTCAAGTATCGGGCTGCGCGATGCGATCATTGCGGCGGCGATCCCGACGGTCGAGGTGCATCTGTCGAACATCTACCGTCGCGAAGAGTTCCGCCATCGTTCGCTGATTGCCGACGTGGCCGCCGGACAGATCACCGGATTCGGCGCCTTCAGTTATCGGTTGGGGATCGAGGCTGCCCTTCACCTGCTCGATACAAAGGGATCATAAGGTACAGGCTCACGTGCCGCTTACTCATGGAGAAAAGAGATGATGATTTCTGGAGGAGATCTACGCCCCGGGGTCAAGGTTGAACTGGACGGCATCCCCTACGTCGTAACCGACAATCAGTGGGTCAAACCCGGCAAAGGCGGCGCCTTCATGCGCACCAAGCTGAAGAATATGAAGACCGGCGGAATCATCGACCGCACCTTCAGAACCGAGGAGAAGCTTCCGAAGGCGGAGGTGGAGGATCGGAAGGTACAGTTTCTCTACCACGACGGCGATGTCTATCACTTTATGGACACCGAAAGTTTCGACCAGTTCACGATAGACGAGAAACAGCTCGGAGAAGCCAGCGGCTACCTCAAGGACGGGATGGTCATCTCAGTCCTGTCGTATCGCGGGGAGCCCGTTGACGTGGTGCTTCCGACCTTTGTCGAACTCAGGGTGACCGAGACCGAACCCGGCTTCCGGGGCGATACCGCGTCCGGCGGCTCCAAGCCGGCGACACTCGAGACCGGCGCCGTGATCCAGGTTCCGCTCTTCATTAACATCGATGATCTCCTTCGCGTCGACACGCGCACCGGCACCTATGTGGAGCGCGCCTGAGGACCTGTGATTTCTTCGAACACCTGCCGCCTGTGTGTCATCACCGACCCTTCGTTCGCGCGCGGGCTAAGTCACTTTGAGATTGTGGCGCGAGCCGTAGCGGGCGGCGCATCGATGATCCAGCTTCGGGACAAGGTGGCCGGACCACGTCAGCTTTTATCTGAGGCGCGCCGGATCGCCCAACTGTGCCGGGACCGCGGCGTCTGCTTTATTGTCAACGATAGACTGGATCTGGCGCTCGCCGCCGATGCCGACGGCGTCCACCTGGGACAGGACGACCTGCCGCCCAAGGCCGCCCGCGCCATCCTTAGTAAGGGCAAACTCCTGGGCGTGTCGACCCACTCCGTGGAGCAGGCCCTCGAAGCGGCAGAGCAGGGGGCCGATTATCTCGGCATAGGGCCGATCTTTGCAACCGGCACCAAGGCCACCGGGTACGAGCCAAAGGGCTGCGACATCATTCGACAACTCCGTGCTCGAATCGATCTGCCGTTGATCGCCATCGGCGGCATCACATTGAGCAATGTGGGAGAAGTCATTCAGGCTGGTGCCACCGGAGCCGCCGTCATCTCCGCTATCGTCGGCGCCGACGACATCACCGCCGCCACCGCCGCCTTCTCCGCTGCAATTCACCAAGCCGCCCAACCCCACCGATAGCCGTCCGGGTCGTGGCCTGGAAAGTCCCCCGTTCCCGCCATTCCCCCCTTTATAAAAGGGGGGCGAGGGGGGATTTCAAGGGGTTGGGGGGGATTTGACACTGGGGGGTATAACGTTCATGCCCATTGGCGCGCCACCGGCACGTGGGATACTACTTCGCAAAGCCTCCCGTGTCATTGCGAGGCGAAGCCGAAGCAATCTCACCGCTCTGCGCTGTCACCAATTACTCTCCATCGTAGACTTTGTATCAGCTTGTGACAAGGTAAACAAAGGATGAACTACCTCGCGGCTTGCCGCGAGGTATCCCCCCCCGTTCTGGCCCGTCATTCCGTGCTTGACACGGAATCCAGTCGGATCCTCTGGATACCGGCTTCCGCCGGTATGACGAACTCGCGGCAAGCCGAGGGGAATGAACCCTGATAGATTCAAAGAAGTGTTCTGACGAAGAAGGGGTGGGGGTGGGGTCATTGCGAGCGACCAACGGGAGCGCGGCAATCTCACCGTATTTGTGGTACTACGAAGAACGGCGAGACGGCTTCGGCTTCGCCTCGCAATGACGCGGACGCGGGACGTTCTGGGCAATCTCACCGTTCTGCGCTGTCAATCTTTACTCTCGGTCGTAGGCTTTCTCTTGAACTCCTCCTAAACCTTTGATACAGTCTCTCATCGTCTCCAATCTTTTTGTCGCCTGACGTCTTGTGACGAGCATGCGCCTCCTGACGCCTCAGAGAGCGAACTCAGTACGAAATCAGCGGTTGGATCGTCGACGCTGCCTGGCAGTGTACCCGTAACACCAGTCGGGGGAAGACCATGGATCCGGCGCAACTTGATTCGTTCAGGGTCGCCCGCTTTTCGCTCACGCTTGAGGCCAGGGATCGGTTGCGTCTCCCGCCGTACAAAGGCTCGGCCCTTCGCGGCGGCTTCGGTCACGTCTTTCGAAAAGTCGCCTGCACGGTTCGCGGCGGCGAGTGCCCGCCCTGCCTCCTGAAATCCGCCTGTCCCTACGCCTACATCTTTGAAACCCCGCCGCCGTCCGATTCCGCGATCCTGCGCAAATACCCTCACGCCCCGCATCCGTTCGTCATTGAACCCCCAGACGACGCGACCACGATGTACGAACCCGGCGCGCAGCTCACCTTCGGTCTGGTCCTGGTCGGCAAGGCGATCGACTACCTCCCGTACTTCATCTACGCCTTCGAAGAGCTGGGCCGACTGGGCATCGGACGAGATCGCGGCGCGTTTCGCCTGGCAGAGGCGCGGGGTGAAGCGGCGTCCGGCGAAGGCGACACCTGGCGGCCCATCTACAGCGGCGACAGCAAAATCTTAACCAACGGCTTCCTCATCCGCACCGCCCGCGACCTCTTTCACAATCACGAACACGCCCACGATCCCGTCCACGATCCCGTGGGTGCCCCCGTCCACGAACACGTCCACGATCACGAAGTGGTTCTCCACCTCCTCACGCCCATGCGTCTGCGATTCGACGAGGCCCTGGTCAACCACCTCGACTTCCACGTCCTGATCCGAAACCTCCTGCGACGTCTCTCCGCCCTGTCATATTTCCACTGCGGGCGACAGCTCAACCTCGACTTTAAGGAGTTCATCGCAAGCGCTCAGGAAGTCAAGGCGGAGGAGACTGACCTCCGTTGGGTCGATTGGACGCGCTACTCGAATCGCCAAAAGCGAAAGATCCAAATGGGCGGCCTCATCGGGCAGGTGACGTACAGCGGTCCCCTCGCCGAGTTTCTCCCGTTCCTCCGACTCGGCGAACTCGTCCACGTCGGCAAAGGCACCGTCTTCGGGCTAGGGAAGTACACGCTGAGAACCGAGTGAGGGATAACGGTTGAACTCGGGCAGTACCGAATCAATAGAGAAACAGGCACTCCACCATCCCGTCATTCCCGCGCAGGCGGGAATCCAAACTTCAGCGCATTATGCAACGAACTTCAGAAACCGGACGCTATTGCGACAGGAGATCCCTGAAACTTTCATAGACATCCCGGCGGGGGCCAACGTAATGAATCTCAATACAAGACTCGTCGTCGTTGATCCTGTAAATGATGCGGTACCTCGCGACGCGGAAGGATCGGAAACCGCTCAATTCAAACTGGAGTTCATGGCCTGCGAGGGGGGCTTTCAACAGCTCATCGATTCCGCTCCGGACGACGGCCTTAACAGTCGGATGAAGTTTTCTGATGATGGCCGCGGCTTCGGCGGTATACCGTGCCCGATAGGGCCTCATGCGCTCCCAAAAACCTTTTCGTGGCCGATCCACTTGCCGGCCCTGGCCTCCCGACGGGAACGACGAAGAGAGGCCATAGCCTTCTCATCGCTTAAGATGTCAATGGTCTCCAGGAATCCTTCGAACTTCTCTGCGCTGAGCAGTACGGCCGCCGGAACCCCGTTCTTCGTAATGGCGATGATGTCATCCTTCGCCTGGAGATCCCTGACCAGATCCAGTAGCCGAGTCTTAGCCTCCGAGACAGGAATGAAGCGGTCAATGTCCTTCATGGCAACCTCCTTGCGCGATAGTCATATTTACGACCAGTATACTGACTGTACCGAATCCCGTCAATATGCAATTCCCAATGAGGTAATTAAAGTATGACTCCAGAAGAGCGCGTCGAATATCAAACAGTGGTCTTGGGTGCTTTGCTATACGACGTCTGGCGGTATCTTCAGGCTAGTGAACTGGAACCAACGACCATGTCGGAGTCTCCGCAGTGTGGCTGGAACTTCGTAGCAGCCTGGAGGGACAAGTTCGCGCGTTGTACGAACGCTGACCTACTGGAGGTACTCGTGCAACGCCGGCATGAAACGCATCATCCCAATACGCTTTTCAAGATGGATGCGACTACTGATCCTCATCACCGTGCGTTAGTGCGCCTCGTCTGTCAAGCCCATAGGCTTGCTTCGGGCCAACCCGAGGGACACTATGACGAAGCAAAGGGCTTCCATCTACCCGCACTGATCCCGATCTTTAGCCGAATTCGGCTACTTGGTGATGAACACCAACCAAGTGGGTCTTTGCGGCCTATTGGATTGCGTGGATTGAGCGAAGAGCCACCTATTTTCCCTCACCCTCCATTAGACGGTCAGGCTTTTCAAGATCAAACAAGGAAACATTTCCAAGACCTTGCCTCCGCCTTTGTCGGTCTCAAGGATCAGTTGGACTGGAATACATTTGAGGCGGTTTATGCCCACTTTCTCAGTCTGCTACATCGCTTTGCCAGCTTCATTGCTGCCGACACGCAAGCCGATTCGTCCGACGTCCCGCTCTATGACTACGTACGCATCACCTCGGCATTAGCTGCCTGCCTCTACCGGTATCATGTAACGACAGCGACGCTCAGCGATGATGCAATTCAGAATCCACCACGTGACCGTCTTGCGCTTCTCGCAGGGGACGTATCCGGAATTCAAGACTATTTGTTCGACATTGCCACAGTTGGAGCTGGCGGTGTAGCTCGGAGGCTTCGTGCGCGTTCATTCTTCTTACAGATGCTGGCCGAGATCACCGCGCTAAAAGTGCTTCGTGCGTTTGACTTGCCGCTTGGCAATATGGTCATGGCCTCGGGGGGCAACTTCTTTATCCTGCTGCCCAACTTGCCGGGCGTGCCTGACACAATCTCCACCCTTCAGCGAGAGTGCGAAACATGGTTCCTGGAACAATTCCACGGAACACTCACTCTTAACTTGGCGTGGACGCAGGTCCTCGACGCAGAGTTTGGTACAGGTGAGCACCCCACCGGGTTCAGCCAAGTGCTCACAAGACTGCGCGAGGCGCTGGCGCGCCAGAAGCAGAACCGCCTAGGACGCGTCTTGGCGGACAGTGGCGGCTGGCAGGAAAACGCGTTTCTAAGAGAGCCGTTTCCTAGGACTGCCACCGTGTGTTTAGCGTGTCACCGTTTTCCAGCGGAACGTCGTAGCGATCCTGACGGTACAATAGACGTTTGCCTAAAATGCTACCAAGACGTTCGGCTTGGGCGACTACTGCCAACCGCTCAGATAGTCGGCTTTTACGATCGTGCGGAGCAGGGGACGCGCTGCTTCGACTGGACATTCACTGTCGCCACCGACCCGACCGAACTGCCAACCCGCCCTGTTCTAGTGATGCGCCTCAACGATACGGACTTGACGTCCATGACGCACATACCGGCTACTTTCCGTTTCCTCGCCAATTACGTTCCGCACGAACCAGACGGGTCACCTTGGACGTTCGAGGACATTGCCGCATGCCACAAGCTATCTGACGGCGAGCGCGGGTTGGGTTCTCTTGCCGTACTCAAGGCAGATGTCGATTATCTCGGTCAAGTATTTCAACATGGCTTACGTCGGGATACTCCGCCTAGCTTTGACGCTTTATCTCGTCTCGCCGCCATGAGTCGTCAATTCGATCTGTTCTTCTCGGCATGGATTGAGTGGATGTTGACTGTGGAGTTCCAAGGCACCTACGCAGTCTATTCCGGCGGTGACGACCTGCTCCTGATTGCGCCGCGTTCGCGAGCTCTCGACTTGTTAAAACGATTGCGCGGGGCCTTTGCGCGGTTTGTCCAGAACCCCGAGCTAACACTATCGGCAGGTGTCGCCGTCGTGAAGCCGCGTCTGCCGCTAGCACACACCGTCCAATTTGCCGATCGCGCTCTTGAGAGGGCAAAGATAACCGGGCGTAACAAGCTCTGCGTGCTGGACAAAGTTGTTCCATGGAACGACCTGCAGGTTATTGAAGATAGCGTGCGGCTAATGGAGCGTGCCAACCCACCATCGGCGTTTCTCAACCAGCTTCTCCGATTGTCCGAATTGTGGGAACGGTGGACACAGTATCAAGAGGTACAAGGACTACGATCTCTGCCGCTGTTGGCGTATACCATCAGCCGTAATCTTGAACGCGGTACTGAATTATTCGAGTGGGCGAGTCGGCTTGTGGCCTTTCCAGTGAACAACCCCGTAGGTCAGGAAGCGAAAATCATGGATAACCTCGGCCTGATTACCAGGTGGGTCTTGCTTGGAAGGAGGGAAGGAGAAGATGGGGAACGACCGTAAAACGTATGAAGGGCACGACCGAAGTCGAATGGCCGGTCCGCCAAGACCCCCAGGCTTGCCGGACGGTTATTTGAATAGGGGTTATTTTGATGAGAAGGGTAATATTTTCCATGACCTGGTCACCACAAAGCCCGAAGAAATTGCCAAGGGTTTGGGTGCTGGCGGTGTGACATCCACGCAACTGCGTCGCTTCTACACGAAAGCCAAGGCTGTAGAGCAACGGGTGGATTCAGGCGAGAGCTTCGACTCTGTCGTAGGAAGGATTCTGGAACTCAAGCAACACGCGGCTAACGCGGTCGGGCGTGCGCAAGGGAGGGACGAGCAAGCGGGGCTGGAATTGCTCAAGAAGTTTATTGACCGCAACGTTGACTTGGCCGTGAAGGGCAAGGAAGCATTCCGTAAGGGATTCCTTCTGCATTTTCAGGGCGTTGTCGCATACTTCAAGTATTACGACCTCAAAAAGGGAGGAGGCCGGAATGTGTCAATGATTTTGAGACACCTGGTGT